>JAYPUF010000062.1:0-13125 GCA_038133925.1 Marivivens sp.
AACGCATCACGCTTGCTGAAAAGGAATATGGCCGTGAACCGGGCTCGGTACAGCTTATCGCTGTCTCGAAAGTTCAGCCAAATGAGCGTGTAGAGGCGGTCTTGCGGGAAGGTCAGCGAGTCTTTGGTGAAAATCGCGTGCAGGAAGCAGCGAGCAAGTGGCCTGATTTCCGCGAGCGCTACGAGGGAATCGAGCTCCACATCATTGGACCGCTGCAAACGAACAAAGTCCGTCAGGCGATACAGCTTGCCGAAGTGATCCATTCCGTGGATCGCCCGAAGCTCGCTGAGGCAATTGCGCGGATTGCACAGGAAGTTGGGTCCTGCCCTGATCTCTTTATACAGGTGAATACCGGACTAGAGGAGCAAAAAGCCGGTATCGCACCGCGAGATGTCGATGCCTTTGTTAAGGAGTGTCGTGGCCTTGATCTTCCGATCAAGGGTTTAATGTGTATTCCGCCTGTCGAAGAAGAGGCGTCGATGCATTTTGCTCTCTTGGCCAAGATTGCCGAAAGGAACGGACTCAGAGGTCTATCGATGGGAATGAGCGACGATTTTGAAAAGGCGATCAGCTTTGGCGCAACGCATGTTCGCGTTGGATCGGCGATCTTTGGAGCGCGCGACTATTCTTAACGGACGATAAGTCGGCTTTCAGGTCTGATCGCTTTGGCGATTTTCAAAAGTTCAGAGCGTTTGAGGCCGACACATCCAGCGGTCGGAAAGGTTGGCCTGCGCCACTGGTGAATAAATATGGCTGAACCCTTGCCCTTTTCGGCGTTCGGCCAGTTCCAATCCGTGATCAAGATGAGATCATACATCGGATCGGCGCGCCTGAGGTTTTCGTGGCTAAAGTTATAGGGTGCTCGGACCATATGATTATAGTCCGAATGGTTTTGATCATCTGACCACAAATCGCCGATGTGAATCGGGAGTGCCCAGTTCGTCGGACGCGCCATGCGGTCGGCCCGGTAGAGCATTCCGACAATGTTATGAATGCCGCGGGGCGTTGCTCCATCGCCTTCGCGCTTGGTGTCTGTGATTCCACCGCGTCCGACCGTGCAGGGAAAGTATTTGCCTTGAAAGAGAAGGCCGCGCTTTGTCACTACAAGATCATGCGCGGTTGCGGTCATAGAAGGTGCCCGCTCTTTTTTGCTTTGGTGGCAAGATAGTGATGGTTGTGACGGTTCTCACCTACTTTGAGCGGCACGCGCTCAGTCACTTTGATTCCGCACTCTTCCATACGCGCGACTTTCGCGGGGTTATTGGTCAGCAGGCGAATGGAAGAGAACCCCATTCGGCGAAGAATCTCTGCTCCAATGCGGAAATCTCGTTCGTCATCCTCAAAACCAAGACGATGATTGGCTTCTACCGTGTCGAAACCCTGTTCCTGAAGTGAATAGGCGCGCATCTTGTTTGCAAGCCCGATGCCCCGACCCTCTTGATTAAGATAGAGGAGAACGCCGCTCCCTTCTTCACCCATTTGAGCGAGAGCGCCGCGAAGCTGTGGGCCGCAATCGCATTTCAGACTGCCGAGTAGATCGCCTGTGAAACATGCCGAGTGGAGCCGCGAAAGAACGGGCACGTCACGGCTGGGTTTGCCGATCTCGATTGCATAATGCTCTTCGGCGCCGTCGTCGGGGCGAAAGATGTGCAGTCGTCCCGCTTCGGAGACTTCGAGAGGAAGTCGAGCCGCAATTATTGGCTCCATCGGGGAAAGACGGTCTAATTCAATGGCGCTGGCACTGAGAATGGTGAGATCGTTAGAACGCGCGAACTCACTGGCATTGCTGAGGGGAAGAACCAGCGCAGACGGAAGCAAACGCGCGGCTTTGGCAACATGGATGGCAGCACGGTGAAGAGCACAGTTTCCTTCGCGTTCCGCTTTGAGAGGTCCTTTGAGCGGATGCCGCATGTCATCAGACGGATCAGCGATCCCGCACACCCAAGTTAAGGATACGTCGGGCGGCAACTTGATTCGAGCCAGATCGCCGTCATAAGCCGCAACTTTTAGAGTTTCTGCGCGCCAACTTGTGATGACGAGGTCAGCGTTTCCCAGTGTTCTGAGGTCGGCAAGTCGCGCGGCATCCAGTGTCTCTGAGGCGAAAACGAGGGCACCTTCTTCGAAGACAATCGGCACGCCCATCCGAAGATCCGCGCGTGCACGCGCGAGTTTCTCTGTAATGTCGGGTCCGAAACTCATTCGAAAATTCCTCTGTGTGTTACGATGACATAGTCGTTTGGTGACGGAATTGAAATATTTAGCGCCAAATCGACACGACGACGTGAGACCAGTGACGGAAATGTTGTTCTTTTGCGTATCAATACACATCTGCTCCCGTAAGTGTGAAGGAGGCTGAAATGGCTCAACAGAAACGAATTCTTTTGGTGGACGACGACGACGATCTGCGTGAAGCGCTCGGTGAACAGCTCGTCATGACAGAAGATTTTGACGTATTCGAAGCAAGTTCAGGTGCAGATGCACTCGTTCGTATCAAAGAAGGTCATTATGACCTCGTGATCTTGGATGTAGGGCTTCCTGATACGGATGGCCGCGAGCTTTGCCGCGTGATGCGCAAACAAGGCGTCAAATGTCCGATCCTAATGCTGACCGGTCACGATACCGATAGTGATACGATTCTCGGACTTGACGCCGGCGCGAATGATTACGTCACGAAACCGTTCAAGTTCCCTGTTTTGCTGGCACGTCTGCGTGCCCAGCTTCGGACGCATGAACAGTCCGAAGACGCTGTTTTCCAGCTTGGACCTTATACGTTCATGCCTGCTCAGAAAATTTTGCTCACCGAAGATGAGAAAAAGGTTCGCCTGACTGAGAAAGAGACCAACATTCTCAAGTTCCTCTATCGCTCTACCGAAGGTGTGGTGGCGCGGGATGTGCTGCTACATGAAGTTTGGGGCTATAATGCCGGTGTGACGACCCACACGCTTGAGACCCACATTTACCGGCTTCGTCAGAAGATCGAGCCTGACCCGTCAAATGCGCGTCTTCTTGTAACCGAGGCGGGTGGTTATCGTCTGGTAGCTTGATCTATCTCAAATCTTTCAGCGAAAATCCGTTGTAGATTTGATATCAGTCCCCCGATGGTTGGGTTAATCCATCTCCTCCCTGTTGGACTTGCCCGGCCATCTTGGCCGGGCTTTTTTATGGACCGACGAGAAGATGGCTTTGAAATCGAAGTTGTTCAGTGCTGACCTCTTTGATTTGCTTTGCTGGCTTTGAAAGGGCATGAAGTCCCAAATCAAATTCGGAGGCAGGCATGGCATTCACATTAGCCACTTGGAACATTAACTCGGTGCGTCTTCGCGAGCCTTTGGTTTCGCGCCTCATGCGCGAGGACGCACCAGACGTTCTTTGCCTGCAAGAATGTAAGTCGCCGGTTGATAAAATCCCCTTCGCAGCCTTTGAGGCGCTTGGATATACTCACATGGTCGCACGGGGGCAAAAGGGTTATAACGGTGTCGCGATCTTCTCGAAGATTCCGATGGTTGAGGCCGGTGCCGAAGACTTTGCGGCTCTTGGCCATGCACGTCATATCGCCGGTCGCCTTGAGAATGGAGTGACGGTGCACAATTTCTATGTCCCCGCCGGTGGCGATATCGCTGACCGCGATGTGAACGAGAAATTCGGGCAAAAGCTCGATTATTTGGCGGAGATGCGTGACTATTTCCACAAATCGAAAACTGAAAAGTCGATCCTTGTTGGGGACCTTAATATCGCGCCGCGTGAGGACGATGTTTGGGATCACAAGAAACTCTTAAAGGTGGTGAGCCATACGCCAATTGAGGTTGAGAAACTTGCTGAAGTGCAGGACTCGGCGTCTTGGGTTGATATTACGCGCCAAGATATGCCCGAAGGTCGGGTATATAGCTGGTGGTCCTATCGTTCGGCGGATTGGGATGCCGCCGATAAGGGCCGTAGGCTTGATCACGTTTGGGCGACGCCAGACATTTCGAACGCCGCGCATTCGAGCCGTATTCGACGCGAGACGCGTGGCTGGGAAGGTCCAAGTGACCACGCGCCTGTTTTTGCGACGTTTGATCTCTGAATTTAAAGCGCGCGGATGGCCTCCGCGACGGCTTTACCAAGTGCCTGGTGTGCGTCTGCGGTAAAGTGGACGCCATCCTGCTCGCTGGTTTCAATCACGCTTCCTGCATCGAAAAAGCCAATGCTCCAGTGGTCGGCTAGCGCCTTGTAGTGAGGCGCTAGCGCGGCTGATTTTTCGTCAGCGCGATAAAAAACGTCTTTGATTGGGCCTTGGACCTTAACGGCGGGTGGGCAAATAAGAAGTGTCTTAAAGCCGCCGTGGCGATCCTGCATTTCCTGAGATTGAGAAATTCCCAAGAGGCCCGCGATGCCAGCGGTGATGCGCTCGGGATCGGTACCAAACATCATTTTGGAATCGTTGGTTCCAAGCATAATTGTTAACACATCGATCGGTCCGTGAGAATTCAGCGCGATCTTAAGACCTAGGCGTCCATCCATGTGGCTTCCCATCAACGGGTCGTCAAACATAGTCGTACGACCGGGAAGGCCTTCTTCGACAAGCAGCCAATCAGCGCCGAGCTCGCCGTGAACAACAGTGGGCCAGCGCACACCAGCGGGAAAACGGCGGGCTTCGCCGCGAACTTCAATCGGCGGAGTGCCATGGGTGTTACTGTCGCCAAATGTTAAAATCGTATGCATATCTTAAGTCTCGGTGTTGCGGTTTGTTGTCACCATGAGTGGAATGTTGGGAAGGCACAAGAGGGCCTCCCTTGCTCTGTGAGCGCGGTCGTCACATATAGGGACAAACAGTTTAAGGAGAGCGCTATGCTTGAGCTTGGCGGATCGACGGCACCACAGGCCGATCTTATCAAGGAAGGGTCCGACGCGACCTTTATGCAGGACGTTGTTGAAGCATCAAAAACGACGCCTGTGATTGTGGACTTTTGGGCTCCGTGGTGCGGTCCGTGCAAGACCTTGGGGCCGGCGCTCGAAGCTGCTGTGACCAAGGCACGTGGCGCCGTCAAAATGGTCAAGATCGATGTTGATCAGAACCAAGTCTATGCTGGGCAGCTTCAAGTTCAGTCGATTCCAACTGTATACGCCTTTTATCAGGGGCAGCCTGTTGATGGTTTCCAAGGTGCCGTGCCACCGAGCCAAATCGAAGCTTTTGTGGCTAAGCTTGCCAAGATGTCCGGCGAGAGCGCAGATGGTGGCTTGTCCGAGGCTGTAGAGGTCGCCGAGCAAATGATCGAAGATGGTCAGGCTCAGGATGCCGCTGACACGTTCGTTGCGATCCTTCAGGAAGACGGCGCAAATGTTGCGGCCTACGCTGGCTTGATCCGTGCGCACCTTGCTCTGGGAGATGTGGACCGCGCCGAGGCAATTTTGAACGCTGCTCCGAAAGAGTTCGACAATGCACCGGAGCTGGACGCAGCGCGTGCTCAAGTTATGCTTGCACGTCAGTCTGAAAACGCAGGCCCACTCGCCGAGTTGAAGGCTGCTGTCGAAGCCGATCCCGCAAACCATCAAGCACGCTTTGATTATGCAGTGGCGCTCCATGCTGCGGGACAGACCGAAGAGGCTGTAAACGAGCTCTTGGCGATTTTCCGTAAGGATAAAGAATGGAATGATGGGGCTGCCAAGGCACAGCTCTTCCAAATTTTCGACGCGCTCAAACCAAACGATCCGATCGTTTTGAATGGCCGTCGTAAATTGTCGTCAATGATATTTGCCTAAATCTGGAGCGACGCTAGATCAATGCGCATGTTGAACGCATCTGATTTACCACAAGCTATTCCTGTTTTTCCCTTGCCCGGTGCGCTCTTGCTGCCTCGGGCAAGAATGCCTTTGCACATCTTCGAGCCTCGTTATCTGGCCATGATCGAAGATGTGTTGAAAACGCCTGAACGGCTCATTGGCATGATCCAGCCAAATGGTTCTCGTGGGCTTCACTTGATTGGATGTGCGGGTCGTCTAACTGGTTTCTCTGAAACCGAAGATGGGCGTTATATGATCACGCTGACGGGCGTGTCGCGTTTTCGCACGATTGCCGAAATCGAAGGTTTTACCCCGTATCGCCGATTTGATGTGAGCTGGAACGGGTTCGACCGCGATTTGGGAAAGGTAGAGTCTGACTACGATCTGGACCGCGACGCGCTTCTTGCGCTTTTGTCGCGTTACTTCATTGATCAAGGACTTTCGACCGATTGGGACGCGATGAAAGATGCGGAAGACGAGCTATTGATCAACTCGCTCTCGATGCTCTGCCCATTCCCGCCCGAAGATAAACAGGCACTTCTAGAGGCTCCAACGCTGGCGTATCGCCGTGAAACTCTTATAACGTTGATCGAATTTGCCCTCAGGGGTGGTAACGACGAGAAGCTTCAATGACCGAGACACCGTTTGATCCCAAGATGCTTGAAGCACTGGTTTGCCCGCACACGAACACGCGCCTGAGATATGATGTTGAAAAGCAGGAATTGATCTCTGAGGCAGCAAAGCTGGCTTACCCGATACGCAATGGCATTCCAATCATGCTCGTCGACGAAGCTCGCCAGCTTTAACCGCGCATCAGTTTTGGAAGATCTCCGGTAAGGCCAGCCGCTTCGCGGATAAAGTTGCGGCGGAGAGCGGGGGTCGCGTTGATCAGACCCATTCCAAAGCCTCGAACAGCTCGTAATAGCGGGTTATCATTCGAAAATAGTTTGTTAAATGTATCGGTCGCGACAGCGAGCGAGGCCGTGTCAAAGCGGCGCCATTGTTGGTAACGACCGAGAACAATCGCGTTTCCATAATCTTCGCCATGTTGCTTGGCTTCGCTGAGGACTTCGGCGAGCGCGGCAATGTCGCGAAGTCCTGCATTCAAGCCTTGACCCGCGATGGGGTGCATCCCGTGTGCTGCATCACCAACGAGAGCAAGGCGCTGGCCGATGAAGCTATTTGCGAGCGTCAGGTTGAGAGGATAGGCGAAACGGGCCCCAGCAAGTTTGATGTCCCCAAGGAAGGACCCAAAAGCGGGTTTGAGGGTTTCGAGAAATTCCTCGTCGGACATTTTCATGCAAGCTGCTGCGCGGCTATCGGTTTCGCTCCATACGATTGAAGAGCGGTTTCCTTGGAGCGGAAGAATTGCGAGCGGCCCGTTCGGCATAAAGAACTGATGCGCGATGCCACCATTTGGCTTTTCGTGTTCGACAGCACAGACAATCCCCGTCTGACCGTATCCCCAACCTGTTCGCCGGATGCCGGCACGCTCGGCAGTTCCAGACTTACGTCCATCACAGCCGACAAGGAGCTTGGCTGTTAGGGTCTTGCCTGTGGCCAAGGTAATAGAAACGCCATGGGCGTCGGTGGCCTGATCAACTACGGTTTCCAGCGGGTATTGGGTAATCAGGTCATTTGTTTCGAGCGCATCGAGGAATGCGCGACGTAGATGGCGATCTTCTATCATATAGCCCATAGGGCCTTCTTCGATTTCCGCATGATCAAAGTGGAGCATCCATGGAGAGGCACCTTCGCCTGCGCGACCATCCGTAACTTTGATCTCGAGCATTGGTTGGGCGTTGTCTGCAACGCAATTCCAAACGCCAATCGCTTTGAGCAGACGTTGTGAAGCGAGAGCGAGCGCATAGGCGCGACCATCAAAGGCGGGGTCTTTGCGTACATCAATCGGCAGAGCATCGATCACGCCGACACGAAATCCCGATTTTGCGAGAGCAAGCGCAAGCGCAGGGCCGTTTAGGCCGCCGCCAACGATGAGAATGTCCTGATCATGGGTCATGCTTTGCACTATGGTATGATCGGTGGGATTGTCCATGCGATCCTTGGCCGCTACCGTGCCGATAACTCAAAATTTTGGAGACGGTCATGCAAGAATGGCTTTGGGCATCGGCAGCGGAACTCGGTCGCGGGATTGAACGGGGAGAGATTGATCCGATTGACCTGACCGAATGTTATCTCGGTGCTATCGAAGCGCATCCATTTCGTGATCGGATTTATGCGCGAGTGACCGCAGATCGGGCGCGAGCAGAGGCAAAAGCTGCATCGTCCCGTGCCAAGCTTGGCCAGCGTCGTTCGTTGCTGGATGGGGTCCCTATTTCTTGGAAGGACCTATTTGATACCAATGGGATAGCGACCGAGGCAGGTACGCGTCTCCTAGAAGGGCGCGTGCCGTCAAAAGATGCACAAGTGCTCAGAAACGCGACTGAAGCGGGGCTCGTGTGTCTGGGCAAGACGCATATGACAGAGATTGCGTTCTCAGGGCTTGGTTTGAACCCAATGACCGCGACACCGCCATGTAAGAACTACCCTGAAAGTGTGCCCGGCGGATCTTCTTCTGGGGCAGCGGCTTCTGTGGCGTTTGGACTAGCGGCAGCCGCGATTGGATCTGACACTGGAGGATCGGTTCGGGTGCCTTCGGCTTGGAACGATCTGGTTGGCCTGAAAACCACTCATGGAAGGTTGAGCCTTGAGGGTGTTGTGCCGCTTTGCAAGACGTTTGACACTGTTGGCCCGCTTTGCCGAACTGTTGAAGATTCGGCGCTTTTGTTGGCGGTGCTTGAGGGTAGTAACCCTCCTGACCTTGCTGGTGCGTCTTTGAAAGGCACTCGGTTTGCCATACTCGATACTATCGCAATGGAGGGGCTGCGCGACGCGCCAAAGGCTGCTTTCTATAGTGCACGAGACCGTTTGAACGCCGCGGGTGCCGAGATTGTTCATGCGAAATTCGAACCGCTTCGCCGTGCGTTTGAGCTTGCTGGGATGCTTTTTACCGCGGACGCTTATGCCTATTGGCGAGATACAATCGAAGCCAATCCATCCAAGATGTATCATCAAATCCTGTCACGCATTCGACCAGGTGGGTCATTCGCGGCAGTGGATTACATTGATGGCTGGGCCGAACTTGAAGAAATTCGCGCTGAGTATGCGGACTTTGCATCCGGTTTTGATGCCGTGATTTGTCCAACCGTCCCATCACTTCCGCCGAACATCGCACGCTTAGAGAATGAACCCGAGTATTTCATCGCAGAAAACCTCTTGGCGCTTCGAAATACGCGGATTGGCAATCTTATGGGTCTTTGCGGTCTGACGATCCCGACGGGCGTAGGCTCGACGGGGATTTTGCTCAACGCTGCGCCAAATTCTGAAGCAAAATTGCTTCGACTTGGGACTTCGGTCGAGGCTGCACTCCGCTAGGGCAGGACCAAAATGCCACAATAGTCTTTGGGTAGCTGCCTGAAAGGGTTCCTTTTTCTGGACAGAAGAAGGTGCGTGTTGCTATCGTGCATGAAAGCGAGGCGCAAATGATCTCGCAACCTTGAGGCAGTTATGAATTTTCCCGAGCGGTTTTCGAACCTTCCGGCATATGCGTTTCCGCGCCTGCGGGAGCTTTTGGATTCCCACAAACCTGGCGGGGAACCCGTCGCCATGACTATTGGCGAGCCCCAACATGCTTATCCTGATTGGGTTTCCGAGACGCTTGCCGCGCATGTGCACGAATTCGCAAAATATCCGCCGAATGACGGTACTCCAGAGCTTCTTGAGGCAATCTCTGCTTGGATCAAGGGTCGTTACGGCGTCTTCGTAAGCCAAGATCAAATCATGGCTTTGAATGGGACGCGCGAGGGGCTTTATAATGCGGCGATGGCCTTGTGCCCTGAGGTTAAGAACGGTCAGACGCCCGTTATTCTGACCCCCAACCCGTTTTATCAAGTCTATGCAATTGCTGCGATTTCTGTGGGTGCGGAACCCGTATTCGTTCCTGCGACCTCCCAAACTGGGCACTTGCCAGACTATGGCTCGCTTCCTATTGAAATCCTCAACCGCACGGCAATTGCTTATATCTGCTCCCCAGCTAATCCGCAGGGCGCGGTTGCGACTGAGGCCTATTGGGAAGAACTGATCGCATTGGCCGAGAAGTATGACTTCCGAATTTTCGCGGACGAGTGCTATTCCGAGATTTACCGCGATGAAGCGCCCGTGGGTGCATTGCAAGTTGCCGCGCGTATGGGAGCTGATCCCGAGCGTGTCACAATTTTTCATTCGCTTTCCAAACGTTCAAACCTGCCCGGATTACGTTCTGGATTTGTTGCGGGCGGACCCAAGTCGATCCACCGTATCCGCCAGCTTCGCGCCTATTCTGGAGCGCCGCTTCCTCTCCCGATCCAGCGTGTTTCCGCACGTGTTTGGGCAGATGAGGCGCATGTGATCGAAAGCCGCGCACTTTATCAGCAGAAATTCAAAGCTGCGGATCAGATCTTTGAACACGTCATGGGCTATGAGCCTCCGCAGGCAGGCTTCTTCCTTTGGCTCCCTGTGAAAGATGGTGAAGAGGCTGCTCTTAAGCTTTGGACCGAGACGGGCATACGTGTCCTTCCCGGTGCTTATCTGAGCCGCGATGTAAACGGGGAAAACCCCGGCAAAGGATTTATCAGGGTCGCCATGGTGGCCCCAACACAAGAAATGCAGCACGGGCTGATCAAGCTTCGTGACTGTTTGTACGATTGAGGTGAGACATGGCATCCTATTCGACCCGTCAGCGTGATCCGCTACTCGACAGCAACATGCAGGCTGCGATTGAGAAACGTGGCAAAGAGCTTCTTGGAATAGGGCTTGTTGTTCTCGGCGTCATGGCATCGATGATGCTGATGTCGTATTCACCTGAAGATCCGAACTGGATGCTCTCAACCGATGCCCCTGTACAGAACTGGCTTGGCCGGTTTGGTGCATCTATCGCTGCGCCTCTGTTCATGATCGTTGGCTATGCGGCTTGGGGGCTTCCGATTGCGCTCGTGACTTGGGGCTTGCGTCTTGCGCTTCATCGCGGTGCAGAGCGCGCAGTTGGACGTGCTATCTTTGCGCCAATTGTCATGGCTTTTGGTTCTGTTTATTGCGCCACGCTGGCCGCTGGTGGTGACTGGGCGCACAGCTTTGGTCTTGGCGGTCTATTTGGTGACACAATTCTTAGTATCATTCTAACGACTGTACCGTTGCCTGCTGCGTTTGGCGTCAAGATCATGTCGCTTATTATGGGTGTCGTTGTTCTGGTTTCAGGTTCATTCGTGCTTGGCTTTACGCGTCCAGAACTTCGTGTCGGCTGGCGGTTCCTCGTTGTAGGCATGATCATGATCTACGCGATGATCCTCAAGCTTTTGGGGCGTAGCGCAGAGGCTTCACTTCGCGCCGCTCAAGGCGTCCACTCCAAGGTTCAGGACCGCCGTGAAGAAGCGCGTGCAGAGCGTTTCGCCTCGCGCGATCCTTATGCTGTTGTAGATGAAGAAGAACGGATGCGGGTGGCAAATGTCGTTCGTGCCAATCCCGTGATGCCAACGCATCAAGAACCGCGTATGACCCGCTCTGAAACTGCACCAAAATTGATGGGTGCCGCCCCGCTCGCTGCGCCTATGCGTGAGGTCGAAGTCCAGCCTGCTGGTGGTGGTCTTCGTGGTCTCTTCCGCCGAAACGCCGAGCCTATGCCCGTGCCAGAATTGGTCGAGCAAGCTCCGGTCGATTATGGTGATATTCCGGTTCAGAGCGGCGATCGTATCAAAAGTAAAATCTCGGATGCCATTCGTGCGCGAATGACGCCGCCTCAGGCCGATGTTCATCCTGCCCCGCAGGTGGAAAGCGGTTTCCGTATCGAGCCGACTTTGACCAAGGGTCGCGGACCCCGTCCTCTGGTCCTTAACCGTGCTCATGAAGTTGAAGAGCCGTGCCAAGCCCCAATGGCTGAGTGGCATGAAGAAGAACTGAATGTTCTTGATGATCGCTACGAGAACTATCCTGAATACGATGACGAGCCGATGGCTTATGTCGCTGACGACTATGCTGAGGAGCAAGAGATTGCGCCTTCGATCGAGCCTGCTGCGGCACCAAGGATTTCGGTTCAGACTCCTGAACCGCGCCGCGTGGTACAGCACACCCTGAAGCGTTCAGTTGTTCCTTCTAAACAGGCAAAGGCCGAGGCGCAGCCGAAGCTCGCCTTTGAAGAGAACTTTGCTGAATATGAGCACCCTCCGTTGAATCTATTGATGAACCCGTCCGAGATTGAACGGCACCATCTCTCGGACGAGGCGCTCGAAGAAAATGCGCGCATGCTTGAAAGCGTGCTCGATGATTATGGCGTGAAAGGCGAGATCGTCTCCGTTCGCCCTGGTCCGGTTGTTACGATGTACGAGCTTGAACCTGCTCCCGGATTGAAGGCCAGCCGTGTGATCGGTCTCGCTGATGATATTGCGCGTTCGATGTCCGCCCTCTCTGCACGTGTTTCCACCGTGCCTGGTCGTTCGGTCATCGGTATCGAATTGCCGAACGAAAATCGTGAAAAGGTGGTTCTTCGCGAGATCCTTGCTGCCCGTGACTTCGGCGACAGCAACATGCGCCTACCGCTCGCTTTGGGTAAAGATATCGGCGGTGATCCGATTGTTGCGAACCTTGCCAAGATGCCCCACCTTTTGATCGCGGGTACGACTGGTTCGGGTAAATCGGTTGCCATCAACACAATGATCCTGTCACTCCTATACAAGCTGACGCCTGCGGAATGTCGCCTGATCATGATTGACCCAAAGATGCTCGAACTCTCCGTCTATGACGGTATTCCGCACCTTCTCAGCCCTGTTGTGACCGACCCTAAAAAGGCTGTTGTCGCTCTCAAGTGGGTCGTCGGCGAAATGGAAGAGCGTTATCGCCGTATGTCCAAGATGGGCGTGCGCAATATCGAAGGTTTCAATGGTCGCGTCCGCGATGCTCTTTCGCGCAATGAAATGTTTGAGCGCACCGTTCAGACGGGATTTGACGAAGAAACTGGTGATCCGATTTTCGAAACGGAAGAGTTTGCGCCCGAAGCGATGCCCTATATCGTCGTAATCGTTGACGAAATGGCTGACCTTATGATGGTCGCGGGCAAGGAAATCGAAGCCTGCATCCAGCGCCTTGCGCAGATGGCGCGTGCCTCGGGTATCCACCTTATCATGGCGACGCAGCGTCCTTCGGTGGACGTGATCACCGGTACGATCAAGGCGAACTTCCCAACCCGTATCTCGTTCCAAGTGACCTCCAAGATCGACAGCCGCACAATTCTTGGTGAACAAGGTGCAGAGCAACTCCTTGGTATGGGTGACATGCTCT
>JAYPUF010000063.1:0-12575 GCA_038133925.1 Marivivens sp.
GCCCCCATAAGGCCAGCAAAGCCAAGGATCTCGCCCTTGTTTACGCTGAAGTTTACATTCTGAACTGCGCGACCTGCGTTAAGATTAGTCACCTTGAGGGCAACCTCATCGGAGCCACCGCCGTGCGCACGGCTTGTGTCGATAAGGTCGCGACCAACCATCGCAGAAATAACTTCGTTAATCGTCGTTGTGGCGGCGGGTAGCGTGTCGATGTATTGACCGTCACGCATGATGACGATGTTGTCGGCAATCCTCTTCACTTCGTCCATCTTGTGCGTGATGTAGACGATACCAACGCCCTGAGACTTGAGGTCGTCGATGATTGCGAAAAGGTGCGCAACTTCCGCATCGTTCAAAGCCGAAGTCGGTTCGTCCATGATCAGTACTTTGGAATTGTACGAGAGCGCCTTTGCAATTTCGACAAGCTGCTGACGCGCCACAGTGAGGCTGCCTACCTCTACCTTTGGGTCAATCTCGACTTTCATTCGCGCGAAAATCTTGGCTGCGTCTGCGTTCATCTGATCTTCGTCAACGAACATGCCCATCGTCTTGCGAGGTTCGCGACCGATATAGATGTTCTGTGCGGCGGTCAGGTCGTTCATCAAGAAAAGTTCTTGGTGGATGATGCCGATCCCCAACGCCTGCGCGGTGCGCGGATCAGGGAGCGTCACGACATTGCCATTCACGCGAACAGTTCCAGCGTCAGGTTGGTATACGCCGGTTAGCACTTTCATGAGAGTAGATTTGCCCGCGCCGTTTTCCCCCATGAGGGCGACAACTTCGCCGGCACAAACCTTGATCTGGGCTTGGCTCAGAGCCTTTACCCCCGGAAAAGCTTTATCGATCCCTTGTGCTTCAATCAGCACGGAACCATTGATGCTCTCCGCAGCAACGCTCATGTTACCCTCCCCGTAGCGCTCATCCTCGAGCGCTGAATGTCCTCAACCTAGAGAAAGGGTATACCATTTCAGCATGCCTTCAATCTAAATCTTTAAATTTCAAAAAGCGCATACGTTACCAAAAATTTTCGTTAGAAAAAGTATCTAAGTAACTAATTTTAAATATAAAAAATTAAAACCCAACGCGCTGAATTTTCTAACGTAACGCAATCGGGTTTTCAGGAAAATTTGATCTGATCACCTCAAATCAAAAAGCTCAGGATAATTTATCAGAGAATCAGACTAAAAGGATCGCACCGTAAAAATGCGAATGCGATCCATGATTCTTAACCCTGAATGCCTTCGAGATAGTTGGCCAATGCATATAGCTCGGCGGGTACGGGGGTTCGGCCAACCATAATGATATCGCCAAGGTCAGACGCACCAAATTCGGGCATAGCACTATCCGCAGAGCGGTGCATTCCGTCGATCTGGCTCATGACCGCATCACGGTCAAAAACGCCACCATTTCGCGAAGCAATCGTTGTGAGATTTGAGGGCTTGCGGTCGAGCCCTTGGGCAACAACACCGTCACCCATTCCCGACGCACCGTGACAGTCCGCACATTGCTCAACATAGATCTTCGCACCATCAGCGACACGCTCTTCGGTGCAGGCTGCGAGGGCGAGTACGCCCAGAATAACAAGACGCTTCATTTCTGCTCTCCTAGAAGCTGTTTTCCCCATAATCCCGCTTTGCGCGGAACTTGTCACGGAGAAGTTTACCTCTTGGCCAAGCTTTACCTAAAGTACGGCGAGTTGCCCTGCTTCAAGTCGAACCTGTCGATCCATGCGTGCGGCAAGCTCTAGATTATGGGTCGCGATAAGCGCCGAAAGCCCTGTTTCTCGAACGAGATTCATGAGCGCTTCGAAAACTCGCTCAGACGTTCCGGGATCAAGATTACCCGTTGGCTCATCCGCCAAAAGAAGACGTGGTTTGTTCGCAAGTGCACGACAAAATGCAACGCGCTGCTGTTCTCCACCAGAAAGTGCCGCAGGACGGTGGGTCGCACGCTCTTTAACACCAACGAGTTCAAGTAAAGTCATTGCATGCGCCTCCGCCTCAGCAGGCGACACAGCATTCGCAAGCTGAGGGAGGACGATGTTCTCTAGCGCAGAAAACTCGGGAAGCAAGTGGTGGAACTGGTAGACGAACCCCACATCGGTTCGGCGAATTGCGGTGCGCTGGCGATCGTCAAGCCCTGTGACATCGCTCCCAACAATTTCAACGCGCCCCCTATCAGGAGTATCGAGCAAACCTGCGATATGGAGCAAAGTGGACTTCCCTGCCCCAGACGGTGCGACGAGAGCCACGACTTCACCGCGCCCAACCTTCAGATCGACACCACTCAGGACATCGACTTGAGAAGGCTTACCGTGGTTATAGGACTTGCATACGTCCTCGAGTGTCAGCACTGCTTCACTCATAGCGCAATGCCTCCACTGGGTTCATGCGTGCAGCTCGACGCGCTGGGAAATAAGTCACGATCCATGAGAGCGACAATGAGAGCGCGGTCGCTTTGAAAATATCGACCAAATGCAGCTCCGCCGGTAGATGATAAATGTTGCGGATTGATGGGTCCCAAACACCGCCACCAGAGACGTAATTCACAAAACTAAAGATCGGATCAATATAGATCGCAAAGAGGCAGCCAAGCAGCACCCCCATAAGGGTACCCATGGTGCCGATCCCTGCACCGCAGATGAAAAACACTCTCAGGATTGAACCTTCGGTCAAACCCATGGTGCGCAAGATACCAACATCCCGTCCCTTATTCTTAACCAGCATAATAAGGCCGGAGATAATATTCATCGAAGCAATCAGAACAAGGATCGACAGAAGGATAAACATCACGTTGTCCTCGACCGTCAAAGCCTTGAGAAAAGCGCCAGAGCTATCGCGCCAAGTCCACCCAAGCGCTCGTTCGCCAGCCACATCCAGAATAGGACCAAGATAGCTATCGACCTTATCGGGGTCGTCGACCATGACTTCAATTTCGTCGGCCACGCCATCCTTGTCGAAGAAAATCTGAGCCTCATTGATCGGGATATAGACACGGGTCCGATCCACATCCCAGCGGCCCGCTGTAAAGATGTAGACGACATCATAGGCGCTCACACGTGGCGAGGTCCCAAAAGCTGTGCGCGTTCCATTTGGTGAAATGATCTTGATTTTGTCACCGACGGTGAGCCCTAACTCGCGAGCAACACCGGAACCGATCGCAGCACCTTGTTCGAAATCATCTATCGCCCCCCAAGATTGCTCAGGCTCAGCCACCCCGGGAATAGTCAAGAGATCGGAAGGCGCGATGCCATAGACCTCTACCCCTGCATTCGCGTTCACAAAATTGGCCATCACCTGACCGCGAACCAGTGGCGCGGCGCGCGTGACACCTTCGACTCCGCGAATAGCCTCAGCCATCGTCGCATAGTCTGAGATAACACGAGAGGTTTGGCCTAGTTCATTGATCTCGACAGATTGATAGACTGTTACATGTGCGTTTGAACCAAGGATGGTTCCAACGAATTCGGAACGAAAGCCAGATCGAACGGCAAGAGTGGCGACAAGTGCAAAAACGGCAAGTGTGACGCCTATTAGGCTGATCCACGTCATGACGCTGACACCGCCTTCGGCGCGCTTGGCCTTGATATAGCGCCAAGCAATCATCCATTCGAAAGTGGCAAAAGGAGGCGTAGATTTGATCCGGTTCTGCGTTGCCATTCTCGGTCCCATTAAAATCGCCCACTCAAATCCCAAAGCGCGCGTCCAAAACTATTGCGCGTTTGGCAAAAAGGCGGGAGTCATCCTCCCGCCCTTTCAAATTATGCACCCTTGGGGTGAGGATGTTTGGCGTAGATCTCTTTGATCTTCTCAACCGCTGCAGCGGGCGAAAGTTCCTCGCTTTCACCGGTGCGACGCGACGTGAGTTCGACAACGCCATTTGCAAGGCCGCGCGGCCCGACGGTGATACGCCACGGCAAACCGATTAGGTCCATCGTTGCGAATTTGCCACCTGCTCGCTCATTGCGGTCGTCATAAAGGGGCTCAAAGCCAGCAGCAGTGAGGTCTGCATAAAGGCTCTCACAGGCACCATCAGCGGCTTCGTCGCCCTGCTTGAGGTTCACGATACCGACGTGGAACGGGGTAACGCCCTCGGGCCAAATGATACCCTTTTCATCGTGGCTTGCTTCGATGATCGCGCCAAGCAGACGCGAAACGCCAATCCCGTGCGAGCCCATGTGCACAGCAACGCGGTTGCCTTCGTTGTCGACGACGGTTGCGCCCATCGCGTCTGAATACTTGGTGCCGAAATAGAAAATCTGACCGACTTCGATACCGCGAGCCACGCGGCGGCGTTCTTCGGGCACTTCATTGAAGATCGTCTCGTCGTGGGTCTCGTCGGTGCGAGCATAGCGCGAGGTGAACTCTTCGAGAACGGCCTGACATTCTTCGCGGCTGTCATAGTTGATCTCGCGGTCGCCAAAGGTCAGATCAGTGATCTGGCTATCATAAAAGACCTCGGATTCACCGGTTTCTGCGAGCACGAGGAATTCATGCGTGTCGTCGCCTCCGATCGGGCCGGAATCGGCACGCATCGGGATCGCCTGGAGACCCATACGCTCGTAGGTGCGCAGGTAACTCACAAGGTGACGGTTATAAGCGTGCAGCGCGTCCTCTTTGGTGAGGTCGAAGTTATAGCCATCTTTCATGTAGAATTCGCGGCCACGCATCACGCCGAAACGCGGGCGAACCTCGTCGCGGAACTTCCACTGTATCTGGTAGATCGTCAGCGGCAGGTCCTTGTAGCTGTTCACATGGGCGCGGAACACGTCGGTGAACATCTCTTCAGCAGTCGGCGAAAAGAGCATGTCGCGCTCATGTCGGTCCTGCATACGAAGCATTTCAGGACCATAGGCGTCATAGCGACCCGACTCGCGCCACAGATCAGCGGGCTGAAGTGTCGGCATCTGCATCGGAATGTGCCCAGCGCGGATTTGCTCGTCATGCACGATGTTTTCAATCTTGCGCAAAACCTTGAAGCCAAGCGGCAGCCAAGAATAGATCCCTGCGGCTTGCTGTTTGATCATGCCCGCGCGCAGCATAAGGCGGTGCGAAACGATTTGCGCCTCGGCAGGGTTTTCTTTGAGAACGGGCAGGAAATAGCGGCTCAGGCGCATGGAAACGATCCCCGGGGGTTAGAAGTTAATCGCAAGGGGTTTACGAAAGCCCGCGCGCGCAAGCAAGCCAAGTCGCACAGTTATCGCCAAATTGACTTGAACTCAGGCGGGCTTGCGCCGAAATATGCTCTAAGTTTTTTTAGGAATGCTTTCATGTCCCTGCCCGTCAAAGACCAAATCCGCTATTGGCTCATCTCCGCAGCGGTGATTTCCATTTCACTATGGTTCTTGGGCGATGTGATCCTCCCCTTTGTTTTAGGCGGCGCAATTGCCTACCTTCTCGACCCGATCGCCGACCGCCTAGAGGCACTCGGGCTCAGTCGAGCAATGTCAGTTGCAACAATTACGCTCGCCGCCATCCTCCTTTTTGTCGTTCTGGCTCTTCTCGTTATTCCGACGCTCGTCCAGCAAACAGGACAGCTGATTAACACTGCGCCAACGGTCTTCGAAAACCTTCAGCATTGGTTGACCGAACGTTTCCCATCACTGATCGACAACGAGAGCATGATCCGTCAGCAGCTCGCTGCAACCGGCGAGGCGATCAAGTCCAAAGGCGGAGAGCTTTTGAATAGCCTCCTTACGTCCGCAATGAGCCTATTCAATATTCTCATTCTTCTGATCGTCGTGCCGGTTGTAACGTTTTATCTCTTGCTTGACTGGGACAATATGGTGGCGCGAGTTGACGAACTTTTGCCGCGCGACCACGCACCGGTCGTTCGCAACCTTGCCAAGCAAGTAGATCAAACTCTCGCCTCGTTCATTCGCGGCCAAGGGACCGTCTGCCTTATTCTTGGTTCTTTTTATGCGATTGCTCTCATGATCGTTGGCTTGCAGTTCGGCCTCGTCGCAGGTGCTGTGGCTGGTGCATTGACCTTTATCCCATACGTAGGAGCCATTGTTGGGGGCGCGCTGTCCATTGGCCTTGCAGTGTTCCAGTTCTGGGGCGAGTGGGCTTGGATCGCAGCAGTTGCGGGTATCTTTGCTGTTGGACAATTCCTTGAAGGCAATATCCTGACCCCAAAACTCGTAGGCAGCAGCATCGGACTTCATCCAGTTTGGCTGATCTTTGCGCTTTCGGTCTTTGGCTCGCTCTTTGGCTTCGTCGGTATGCTCGTTGCCGTACCCGTGGCCGCGGTACTCGGTGTGTTTGCACGGTTTGCAATTGCACACTACAAAGTCGGCCGTCTCTACAGGGGCGTCAGTGGAACCGAGGAATAATGGCTAAGCAACTGAACTTTGATTGGCCGACCCGTGTAGCGCTTGGCCCAGATGACTATTTTGTCTCTGAAGCCAATGTTCATGCCTATGCAATGCTCAAGGCACCAGAAAGCTGGCCCGAAGGCAAACTTGCACTTATCGGACCTCGCTCATCTGGAAAGAGCCATTTAGCGCGAGTTTTTCGTCACTTTTTCAATGCGGACATAGTTTCCGCCGCAGGACTTGAGGTCACAGATAAACTTCGCTCTGCGCCAGCGGTCGTGGTTGAAGATGTCGAAAAACTCTCCGAGAAGAATGAAGAAGACCTTTTTCATCTACACAACCATCTTCGGCAGCGCCGTGTCGCGTTGCTTTTGACCTCAACGCTTCCACCTAGTCGCTGGAAGATCAAACTCCCTGACCTTGCCAGCCGAATGCAGGCAACGTCTGTCGTGCAAATTGACGACCCAGACGATCGCCTTCTCTCGGCAGTTTTGATGAAGCTTTTCCAAGATCGCCAAATCGCGCCCAAGCCCCAGCTCATCGAATACCTCGCTGCACGGATCGAGCGCTCATTCATCACGGCAGCAGAAATCGTTGACCAACTTGACCGCGAAGCATTGGCGCAGGGTAAACCACTGAGCGTCGCGCTGGCTCGAACGCTTCTGGACAAAGACACGCCCCTTGGGTGATAGTCATAAAAGCTTTTCATTTCGGCGGCATATGCCCAGCATGACACTTTCAAATTTTCTTGAATCCGAATTCCCCGAAGCCGTAGATCTTGATGCTGATCTAACTGGCCCGTCTCGTTTCTTTAATCGAGAACTAAGTTGGCTCGGTTTCAACTGGCGCGTCCTTGAAGAAGCTGAAAACCCAAGAACGCCTCTCCTAGAACGGCTCCGCTTTTTGTCGATCTCGGCGACGAACCTAGATGAATTTTATACGGTCCGCGTTGCGGGTCTTCGCGAACTAAAGCGTGCAGGCAACTCCACCCCCGCTTTGGATGGATTAACTCCAGCAGAGCAACTGGTGCTTATTGATCTCGACGCGCGTAGCCTCATGGCCCGTCAGCAAACCGTTTACGATGTGCTACGAGCTGAAATGGCTGAGCGCGGCCTTGCGATCCTAGGCCAGAAAGACCTTGAGCCGAGCGATCTTCCCTTCTTGGAAGATGTGTTTCTCAACAAAGTCTTTCCGGTACTTTCGCCTCTTGCCGTCGATCCCGCGCACCCCTTCCCGTTCATTCCGAACGAAGGCTTCGCTTTGGCTCTCTCGCTCGAAAGCTCAAGCCGACCTGCGCTGCGTGCACTCCTACCGGTGCCACACCAGATTGATCGTTTTATTCGTCTCCCATCCGAGTCCGGCCTTCGTTTCTTGCCGCTCGAAGAGCTTCTGCTACTTCACATTGGTCAGCTTTTCCCAGGATATAAGATCAAAGGACATTGCGCCTTTAACGTTCTGCGTGACAGCGACCTTGAAGTCGAAGAAGAAGCAGAAGACCTCGTACGCGAGTTTGAAACCGCCCTTAAACGTCGCCGCCGAGGTGAAGTTGTCCGTATGAAAATTTCTTGCGGCTCGCCCAGCGCTTTGAAAAAGCTCATTATGAGCGAACTTCATGTGACCGAAGACGAAGTCGTTGAGGTCGAAGGGCTTATCGGTATTGCCGACTTGAGCGAGCTCGTAGTCGATGACTTCCCAGAGCTGCTCTGGCAACCCTATAGCCCGCGCGTACCGGAACGGGTTCAAGACCACGACGGAGATATGTTCTCGGCTATCCGCCAAAAGGACATGTTGCTGCACCATCCTTATGAGACTTTCGACATGGTGGTGCGCTTTCTCAAACAAGCTGCCGCTGACCCAGATGTCGTTGCAATCAAGCAAACGCTTTACCGCACCTCCAAGAACTCACCCATTGTTGAGGCGCTTTGCGAAGCCGCCGAGGATGGCAAGTCAGTCACTGCCCTAGTCGAGCTAAAGGCACGTTTCGACGAAGCTGCAAACATTCGACAGTCCCGTCGTTTGGAACGCGCAGGCGCCCATGTGGTCTATGGCTTCACCCAGTATAAAACCCACGCCAAAATCAGTACGGTTGTGCGCCGAGAAGGCGATAGTCTTGTGACCTATACGCACTATGGCACAGGCAACTATCACCCGATCACAGCCCGAATTTATACGGACCTAAGCCTCTTTACCTGCGACGCAAAACTCGGGCGAGATGCGACCAAGGTCTTCAACTTCCTCTCGGGATATGCCCAGCCTGACGGTCTTGAGAACCTTGCGATCTCGCCTTTAACCTTAAAGCCTACGCTCCTAAAAATGATCGCTGACGAAGCCGATCACGCGCGCAACGGCAGACCAGCAATGATCTGGGCCAAGATGAACAGCCTCATAGAAAAGGACGTCATTGACGCGCTCTATCAGGCAAGCCAAGCAGGCGTGAAAATCAGCCTCGTCGTTCGAGGTATTTGTGGACTTCGCCCCGGCATCAAAGGGCTTTCCGAAAATATTCGCGTCAAATCAATCATTGGTCGCTTCCTTGAACACAGCCGTATTGTCTGCTTTGGCAACGGACATGGGCTTCCGTCGAAAAAGGCACGAGTTTTCATTTCGTCAGCCGATTGGATGAGCCGAAATCTCAACCGCCGCGTTGAGACCCTTGTCGAGATAACAAACCCAACCGTTCAAGCCCAAATCGTCAGCCAAATTATGGCTGCAAATATGGCCGATGTCGCACAAAGCTGGGTTATGGCCGCTGATGGAAAGTTCTATCGCCAAGAAATCAAGGACGGTGATTTTGCCTTTAGTTGCCACCGCTTCTTTATGGAAAACCCATCTTTGTCGGGTCGCGGATCAGCCGGCGCGAGTGACGTCCCGCAACTCACACACACCGAAGATTGACTCTGACGGTCAGCTTGGCCAAAGGTCGAGTTGATTGGGAGAATTCATGACCGACTCTACAGAAGCCGAGCTGAGCGAATGGGGCCCCTTCGGGCGTCCCATATTTGACGACCCACAAGCGCGAGCACTTTCTCGTGTCGGCGTGGTCGACGTCGGCTCGAACTCCGTCCGCCTTGTCGTTTTTGACGGTGCAGCGCGTTCGCCCGCCTATTTCTACAATGAAAAAATCATGTGCGCGCTTGGTGCGGGACTTGGCGAAACAGGACGACTGAACCCAACAGGTCGCACACGAGCACTGAATGCTATCAAGCGATTTGCAGCGCTTGCAGATGGTATGGGCATCTCGCCCCTTACCGCTGTCGCAACCGCAGCTGTACGCGAAGCCGAAGACGGCGAAGAATTCCGCCGTGAAGTCTTTGAGCAAACGGGCATCCGTCTCTATGTCATCGATGGCCGTGAAGAAGCGCGATTGTCAGCGCAAGGCGTGCTTCTGGGCTGGCCAGGCTCTTACGGTCTCGTCTGTGATATTGGCGGTTCCTCTATGGAACTCGCGGACATTGCAGACGGCAAAGTGGGCGAACGTGTGACCTCTCCTCTTGGACCGCTCAAGTTGCGAAACTTCAAGAGCAAGAAGGATCTCAGGGCGCATATCAAAACGATCGTTGGCGATCTCCATGCCAAGATGAACAATGAAACGGGCATGCGCCTCTTTCTTGTCGGCGGCTCTTGGCGCGCGATTGCTCGTGTGGATATGGAACGTCGTGGATACCCGCTCACGGTTCTCCATGAATATCGGATGAATGCGCGAAATATCGCAACAACGGCGGACTATATTGCATCTGCGAACCTAGAAGATCTAAGGGGCCGTTGTGGAATTTCGTCTGACCGTATGTCTTTGGTACCGCTCGCGATCATAGTGCTCCGAGAATTGGTCAAAACCTTCAAGCCAAAGGATATTACGGTTTCGTCTTACGGTATCCGAGAGGGCATGCTTTATGAGCAAATGCCTCAAGAGCTCAGGGACCGCGACCCCTTGATCGAAGCCTGCCGCTTTGCCGAGGCCAAAGACGCGCGCCTGCCAGGCTTTGGCAAAGTTCTGTATGACTTTGTCATGCCGCTCTTTCCAAACGCAAACTGGCAAAAGCAGCGCATCATAAAGGCCGCGTGCTTGCTGCATGATGTAACGTGGCGTGCGCACCCCGATTATCGCGACGAGATTGCTTTTGATAATGCGACCCGTGCGAACCTTGGCGGGTTGAAACATGGCGAGCGTATATTCCTTGGTCTTTCGCTTCTCCATCGCTATGCGAACAAGCGAGAAGGCTCGCGGTTTGAACCATTGTTCAAAATGCTGACCGACGATGAAGTGCGCGATGCCGAGGTCCTCGGTAAAGCGATGCGACTTGGTGCAATGCTTTGGCTGAATGCTGACGAGCAATTCGGAACACTTAGGTGGAAGCCAAAGAAGCGCGAGCTGAGGCTGGTTCTTAACGCGCACGCCAAACCGCTCTTTGGCGAGGTGGCAGAAAGTCGTCTTGGATCGCTGGCAAGCGCTCTGACGGCCTCTAATACAGAAGTCGAAATTCTCGAAACTTAAAGCTCAATTTCCGCCTGAGGCTCTATCTCCGCGGGCGGAACATAAATCGGCGCACCCTTGTCACGGCGTATGATAATATCTCCGTTGGGAAGAACCTCGGGTTTCTCATAATAAGAGAAGTCGTCGATTTTATTGAGTGCTTCGACCAGAGATGGCCCCATTTCAAGAAGAAGTGCTTTTAGCTGAGGGCTCGCTTCGTCAATCAACTGCTGGAACTCGTTCATAGTGGGTTCCAACTCGTTAAAGATCCCCTGCATAAAGAGCTGAACCCCTTTTTCCATGATGTCAAACCCTTCCGAAACCTCAGCATTATCCTCCGCAAGAACAGGGGTGCAGGTGAGTAAAAGCGCGAAAACAGGAGCGTAAATTTTCTTCATGGGATTGATATAAGCTGTGCCGCTCAAAACGCCAAATCACAACTCTATATCAAGCGTGACAGGAAAATGGTCTGAGGCGGTCAAAAGCGCCTCTCTAAGCGGTTCATTGCCATAGCAACCAAAATTCTCAAACGGGTGCCAAATCATCCAATGCGGACTTAGAGAACGCAGACGCGGCGAAATCATGATATAGTCCAAAAGCGCCGAGAGGTAGTTTCCATCAGGTGGAATACGAAAGCGCGATGTCGTCGGACTGGCTCCAATCCGTTGAGTAATCGCAAGAGAGGCATGAGGATCAAAGAGCTTCTCTGCGCCGTCCTCGCCTAGAACGATCTCAACCGACGAGCGGCCAAAGAGCTTTTCATATTCGTCCAAGCCCGGACCGTCGTTGAAATCGCCAAGGACGATCACATCGTCGCCCGACGCCAAATCTTCGACGACACGCTTGCGAAGCCAGATGCACTGAGCCAGTTGCTTGCGCCGGTTCTCAATGCTGATCCGCAAGATTTCCGCAGGATCGTTCGAACCATAGGGCGCTTTCGACTTTGCATGAACACCTATCATGCGAAATTCATTTCCGGATTTGAGGGAACGCACAGCTACTTCGAAAGGAGGCTTACTCCATTTGACAAGATCCGGCGCCGCATCGGTATCAAGATCAATGAGAAACGCGCTATCAAAGCGTGGAACGGCATCCGTCTCGCGCGGGCTATGGCTCGGCTCAATCACCGACGGATCATATAATAGTGCAATCTCCTGCTGAGTTGTATTTCCAAAGCCAATAATGGCCTTCGACGTCCGCAACCCAAACCGTTCGGCAAAGTTCTCAAGTGCAAGGCGCGATGACCTGCGCCTGTTTTCATCAGGCGCCTCAATCACCATAATCGCGTCGGCATCTATTGCTTGAAATACCTGACCCAAAGCGTGCAGCTGATCGCCCCGTTTCACATCCATACGGCCCGACCACTTTTCGTCCTCAAGGAGCTGACCCTCATCGTCAAAGAGGTTTGTGAACCACTCGACGTTATAGGTCGCAATCCTCACGAACGCATCTCGTTGATTTGTTCCCACGCAGCATTGATTGCGGCCATTCTGACTTCGGCCATCTTCAAGGCCTCTTTTGGGACACCGCGGGCAATCATCTGGTCAGGATGGCTCTCACGGACTGCTTTGCGCCAAGCTGCTCGAATTTCTTCTTTCGAGGCATCGGGCGACACCCCCAGAATATCAAAGGGATCACGTTCAGCATCTGGCACAAATCGAGCTCTGATCGACTTAAATCGGCGCTCATCGAAACCAAGTATCCCCGCAACAGTCTCGAGGAACTTGTCCTCGCCGGGATGGTATTCCCCATCCGCCAAGGCGATGTGAAAGAGGCCCTCCATCAAAT
>JAYPUF010000064.1:0-12520 GCA_038133925.1 Marivivens sp.
CTCGAGCTGTTCCACGGTCCGACCCTTGCGTTCAAGGACTTCGCGATGCAGCTCATCGGCCAGATGATGCAGTTCGCCTTGGCTCGTTCGGGCAAGCGGATCACCATCGTTGGCGCGACCTCGGGCGATACAGGTTCTGCTGCGATCGAAGCTTTTCGCGGCCTGTCGAATGTAGACGTGTTTATCCTTTACCCGCACGGCCGCGTGTCCGAAGTTCAGCGTCGTCAGATGACAACGCCGTCCGAAGCAAACGTGCACGCACTTGCCGTGGACGGCGACTTTGACGACTGTCAGGCCGCTCTTAAGGACATGTTCAACGACTTTGAATTCCGTGAAGAAGTCGGACTCGCTGGCGTAAACTCCATCAACTGGGGCCGTGTTCTTGCACAGGTGGTTTATTATTTCTCCTCGGCTGTGAGCCTTGGTGCCCCTCACCGTAAGGTCTCGTTTACCGTGCCCACCGGCAACTTCGGTGACATCTTCGCAGGTTACATCGCCAAGAAGATGGGACTGCCTATCGAGAAGCTAGTCGTTGCGACGAACCAGAATGACATTTTGGACCGTACCTTGAAAACAGGTATCCAGAAGAAAGAGGGCGTCACGCCTTCGATCAGTCCGTCTATGGATATTCAGGTTTCCTCGAATTTCGAGCGCGCGTTGTTTGATGCTTATGGGCGTGATGGGGCGGCCGTGACGCAACAGATGGACGACCTCAAGACCAAGGGCGCGTTCACCATTTCCCAAGGTGCATTTGATTTCCTTAAGTCTACCTTTGACTCTGGTCGTGCCTCAGAGGAGGAAACCTCGGCTACGATCACCGCGCAGCGTGCTGTTACAGGGGAAATCCTCTGTCCGCACTCAGCAGTGGGCGTGAAAGTCGCGGAAGACCACCTGTCAGACATTCCGATGATCACTCTTGCGACGGCTCATCCAGCCAAGTTCCCTGACGCGGTTGAAGCCGCAACAGGAATTCGCCCAAGTCTTCCGCCGCGTATGGCTGATCTTTTTGACCGAGAAGAACGCGTGACCCGCGTTGCAAATGACCTTTCGGCTCTTACGAGCCTTGTACGGGAGCGCCGTTCGCGTTGACGATCCAACTTCACACCCTTTCCAACGGGTTCCGCGTCATTACTGAACATATGCCGTCGCTTCAGACGGTTTCGGTCGGTGTTTGGGTTCTTGCTGGTGCGCGACACGAGCGCATCGAGCAGAACGGTATTGCGCATTTCCTAGAGCACATGGCGTTCAAGGGGACCAAGACGCGAACTGCACTCGAAATCGCCGAGCAGATAGAGGACGTGGGCGGATACATCAACGCCTATACCAGCCGAGAGATGACAGCCTATTACGCGCGCGTGCTGGAGCAAGATGCTCCGCTCGGTATCGAGCTTGTCGCAGATATCCTTCGCGAGCCTATTTTTGATCCAAATGAGATCGAAGTTGAGCGCGGTGTAATTCTTCAGGAAATCGGTCAAGCGCTTGATACGCCTGATGATGTGATTTTCGATTGGCTACAGGAAGTATCCTATCCTGAACAGGCTCTTGGGCGCACCATTTTGGGACCCGCTGAACGTGTCAAAGCCTTTGGTCGTTCGGACCTATCGGGATTTGTCAGCGAGCATTATCGCCCTGAGCAAATGATCCTTGTTGCTGCTGGCGCAGTCGATCATGCCGCAATCGTCAAACAGGCCGAGGCGCTATTTGGCGACATGAAGCGTAGCGGTGGACCTTCTCTGATTGAGCCTGCTCGTTTCGTGGGGGGCGAACGCCGTGAGACCAAGGCTCTGGAACAGGTGCACTTTACGATGGGATTTGAAGGGCCTGATTACCGCGCAGACGACATCTTTACCGCACAAGTTTATGCGATCGCACTCGGCGGCGGGATGTCTTCGCGTCTTTTTCAAGAGGTGCGTGAGAAGCGTGGACTTTGCTATACGATCTTTGCTCAGACAGGTGCCCACGAAGATACGGGCATGATGACGATCTATGCAGGGACCAGCGCCGAACAGATCAACGAACTGTCCGAGATTACCATCGACGAGATGAAGCGCGCGGCAGAAGATATGACCGAAGCCGAGGTCGCTCGTGCTCGCGCCCAGATGAAGGCTGGCCTTCTCATGGGGCTTGAGAGCCCCTCAAACCGTGCTGAACGTCTTGTTCGGTCGCTTTCGATTTGGGATCGTGTTCCAGATTTGAACGAGACTATTGCCAAGATCGATGCTGTGAATGTCGCCGCCGTCAAAGCCTTTGCGGAAAAGATGGTCGCGGATACGGGAGTTGCGATGGCGCTTTACGGGCCAGAGTGCGATGCCCCAGGGCTCGACGCGCTAAAGGGGAGATTGGCGAGCTGATGTTCGGACGGCGTAAGAAAGTCCAGCTCGAGACCGAGCGGCTGACACTGCGTCCGCCCATTCACAGCGATTTCATGCCTTGGGCCAGTTTGCGGCAAGAAAGCCAAGAGTTCCTAACGCCGTGGGAGCCGACTTGGGCCACCGATCACCTGTCGCGCAAAGCTTTTACCAATCGTGTATATTGGGCGCAGCGTTCCATGGTGAACGGAACGGCTTTTCCGTTTTTCCTTATCCGCAGGAGCGATAGCGCGCTGGTTGGCGCAATTACACTCGACAATATTCGTCGCGGTCCCGCGCAATCCGCAACGACCGGATATTGGACGGGCGAGCGTTTCACGCGACAAGGCTATATGATGGAGGCGATCAAAGCGGTCGTGCATTACTCTTTCAACACCTTGGATCTCAGCCGAATTGAGGCAGGCTGTTTGCCTGAGAACACACCATCGAGGCGACTTCTCGAGAGTTGTGGCTATAAATATGAGGGGGTGGCGCAAAGCTATCTCCAGATCAATGGGCGTTGGCGCAACCATGTGCTTTACGCAAACCTTCGACATGATAGGCGCGGCAAGACCGAAGTCGGTTGATCGTGAAACGGAGTAGCCGATGGCTTTGAACCCTGCTGATGATGCCTTTATTGCTTTGTTGAAGTCAAAGCTGCCTGACGCCTGTTTTAAAGATGATACCGCGCGCTACTTTGAAGAGCCTCGTGGCCGCTATCAAGGGCAGGGCGTTGTTCTGGCACCTTCATCAACGGAAGAAGTCGCGATTATCGTCAAAGCATGTCGTGACGCTCGTGTCGGGATTGTGCCCTTTAGCGGTGGCACGGGTCTTGTCGGTGGTCAGATCATGGCGGAAGGCGTTCGTCCCGTTGTGCTATCCACTGAACGGATGAACAAGATTAGAGACGTTTACCCGACTGAAAACGTGATCGTCGCTGATGCAGGCGCGATCCTTGCGGACGTGCATAGCGCGGCTGAAAAGGTAGATCGCATGTTCCCTCTTTCGCTGGCGTCCGAAGGGTCTGCGCGGATCGGCGGACTTCTTTCTACCAACGCAGGAGGCGTAAACGTCCTGCGCTATGGTAACGCCCGTGCTCAGGTTCTTGGCCTTGAGGTCGTGACGGCCGACGGTGAAATTTGGAATGGTCTGACGCGTTTGCGCAAGGATAACACGGGCTATGCGTTACGAGATCTATTCGTAGGGGCCGAAGGTTCGCTTGGGGTTATTACGGCTGCCGCTCTCAAGCTTATGCCGCGACCTGCGCAATACGGAACCGCGTTGATGGTTGTACCATCCCCCAAGGCCGCGCTTGATCTGCTGGCACTGGCGGGAGCGCAGGTTGGAGAGAGCATCTCTGCCTTTGAGATGATGCATCAAATGGGACCAAGTTTTCTTGACGAAACGGGGATTGATATCTCAAGACCATTTAACACGTGGCCCGAGTGGATGGTTCTGGTTGACCTTGGTCTTCCCACAACTGTTGACCCGACTGAGGTTCTTGAAACCCTTTTTGCTGCGGCGGTTGAGCAGGGATGTGTGACCGACGGTGTTATAGCCTCATCCGAAGCACAGCGTCAGGCCTTCTGGAAAATTCGCGAAATGATCCCTCAGGGAAACAAACGCGTGGGCTCGATTTCGTCTCATGACATCTCGCTTCCGTTGTCCGTAATCCCCGAATTTATTGAGCGCGGTCCAGGTGAGCTGGCAAAACTTGGTGATATTCGGATCAACTGTTTTGGTCACCTCGGGGACGGCAATCTTCATTACAACGTATTCCCCGCAAAGGGTCGTGACCGCAAGGAATACGATAATATCCGCGGCGATGTGAAGAAATGCATCCATGATTTGGTGCATTCCTATCAGGGTTCGGTCAGTGCGGAGCATGGGGTCGGGCGTCTCAAAGTCAAAGACATCGAGACATACTCCGATCCTGCGAAACTCGTGATGATGCGCGCAATTAAGGCTTCGCTTGATCCGCTCGGGATCATGAACCCCGGTGCTGTATTGCGCGCTGGCGATTAGCCTCGCTCGAAACCCGCAACAAAGTCATTGCCCGTGTCGAGTGTGGCGGACAGCGTAGAACCGTTGATCCAGTCTAGGATCGCTTGGTTGACAGGACCATGAAAGGTCACATGGGCAAGGCTTGCGACTGAATGAAGTGCCTTCATCTCGTCCCAGCCCATTGAGACATCGTGGTGGCCAATCCATCCTTCTGGATTGGCATATTCGATAATGCCACGAGCGCAGTTTTCAGTTTCATTCACGTAGAAGCGATAGGCCAGCACGCCGTGATGCCCTTCCTTTTCGACGCGGGCAACGAGGGCCGAAATCGCTAGGCGAAAGGCTTTGGCATCACTTCGAAGCAAATAGTGATTGGTAATGATGAGCTTTTGCGCGGTCATTTGTGCTCCGTGGGGCTAGGGATAAATTTACCTAAATCTAGTTCAGCTCGAATGCAAAGGGCGCCACGAGAGGCGCCCCTTGTAAATTAGTGATTTCCGAGAATGCCAGTTCGAACACCATAGTCGACTGCGATTTCGTAATCGGGATCGTCATCGCTATCGACCATAAGGTGGCCAGCCTTTGAGAGAAGGCGGTGGCAGTCACGGCTTAGATGGCGAAGCTGTATCGTTTTGCCAACCTCTTCGTATTTTGCCGCAATGGCCTCGATCGCTTGAAGCGCAGATTGGTCAGCAACGCGACTGTCTTGGAAGTCGATGATGACCAAGGACGGATCCGCTTCGATCTGGAAGGTTTCCATGAAGCCATCAGTTGAACCAAAGAACAACGGCCCTTGGATTTGATAGACCTTTGCGCCTTCAGGAGTTTCATAGGTCTTCGCGTGAATGCGTTTTGCATTGCTCCAAGCATATGCAAGAGCAGAGACGATAACGCCGACCACAACCGCGGTGGCAAGGTCAGTCCAGACGGTCACAACAGTCACGAGGACGATCACGAATGCGTCGGTTAGCGGGACGCGGCGTAGGATCTTGAAGGAGTTCCAAGCGAAGGTGCCAATCACAACCATGAACATCACGCCGACGAGCGCAGCGAGCGGAATTTGCTCGATCAGCGGTGATGCGATGACGATGAAGAGCAGGAGGAACAAGGCGGCAGAGGTTGCTGCAACTCGTGTCCGGCCGCCAGATTTGACGTTGATCATCGATTGACCGATCATTGCGCAACCGCCCATGCCGCCAAAGAAGCCAGTTACGGTGTTCGCAACGCCTTGAGCGATGCATTCCTGGCTCGCTCCACCGCGCTTGCCAGTCATTTCGCCGACGAGGTTAAGCGTCAGAAGGCTTTCGATCAGGCCGATCGCAGCAAGAATAAGCGAATAGGGTAGGATGATGTAGAGCGTTTCCAGTGAGAGCGGAACCATAGGAAGATGGAGAGCGGGTAGACCGCCTTCGATCGAGGCCATGTCACCAACGCGAGGCACATCGATCCCAAAGGCAATCACGATTACCGCCGTAATTCCAATACCAGCAAGGGGGGCAGGGATCGCTTTGGTGAAGCGCGGAAGGAAGTAGATGATTACCATCGTCAGAGCGACAAGGGACAGCATCATGACAAGCGGCATCCCCGAAAGCCATTCTCCGCCTCCCATGCCGTGTCCTGCAGCTTCGGTCGAGCCCGGAACCTTGAATTGTGAGAGCTGAGCAAGACCAATCACGATCGCAAGTCCGTTCACAAATCCAAGCATGACGGGGTGCGGTACAAGTCGGATGAACTTGCCCCAACGCATGATCCCTACGAAAATCTGGATCAAGCCCATAAGAACCACAGTGGCGAACAGGTACTCAACACCATGTTCACGCACGAGGCTTACCATTACGACGGCCAGAGCGCCGGTTGCGCCGGAAATCATACCCGGACGTCCACCAAATAGCGCCGTAATCAGACCAACGATAAACGCCGCGTATAGACCAACAAGCGGGTGCACATTCGCCACAAAGGCAAAAGCAACTGCTTCGGGGACGAGAGCAAGAGCAACGGTCAAACCCGAGAGCAGGTCGGTCTTGATCTGCATCGGTGTGAGCTGGTTCTTGTCGGCAATAGAGAGGCGTTCGGCAAAGGCCGCCAGCGAGGCTTTGGGCATCGGCTTGTCCTGTTAATGTTCGCGTGGGGACCGCGTACCCCAGAAAGCCTGCAAATTAAACCCACGGGAAACCGGTATGCCAAGGTGTTGCTGATCTGCACGGCGGCCTTGCAGCGCTGGCGCGATCCGCTAGGCTTTAAATTGGGGGACAAGAAAGGCGAAAGATGAAAGCGAAAATCGGGATTATTGGCGGCTCTGGCGTATACGAGATAGACGGTTTGACTGATCCGCAATGGATTACGGTCGATACCCCGTGGGGCGCCCCTTCTGATGAACTATTGACGGGAAATTTGGGCGGTACCGAGATGGTCTTTCTACCCCGCCATGGCCGCGGCCATGTTCATTCCCCGACCGAGGTACCTTATCGCGCCAATATTGCTGCGCTCAAGACGCTCGGCGTGACAGATGTGATCTCAGTATCAGCCTGCGGAAGTTTCCGTGAAGAATATGCGCCCGGAGACTTTGTGATCATCGATCAATTTATTGATCGCACCTTTGCACGCGAAAAGAGTTTCTTTGGTACGGGATGTGTGGCGCATGTTGGCTTTGGTCATCCGACCTGTGGGCGGCTCATGGACGCCTGTGAAGCTGCGGCGCGTTCGACTGGAATTAAGGTGCATCGCGGAGGTACTTATCTCGCTATGGAGGGGCCGCAGTTTTCGACCTTAGCAGAGAGCAAGCTCTACCGCGAGGTTTGGGGGTGTGATGTGGTTGGAATGACCAACATGCCAGAAGCAAAGCTAAGCCGAGAGGCCGAGATGTGCTATGCTTCGATTGCGATGGTGACGGACTATGACTGTTGGCACCCTGAACATGACGCCGTCGATGTGACAGCCGTCATAAAGACACTTCAGGGGAATGCGACCCATGCCAAGCAAACAGTTGCTGGGCTTCCGCCGTTGATTGGAGGCGCGAGGGATGTCTGCCCATGTGGATGTGATCACTCGCTTGATTTTGCCATAATGACCGCGCCAGCCAAGCGTGATCCTGATCTCGTTGAGCGGCTCAAGGCCATTGCAGGGCGGGTTCTTTGAATCCGTTTGAATAATTGTCGCATCACGGTGCATTGAAGCGAAGTGGCAGGGGCTGTATCACCGCCATCGAAGGAGACCGACATGCCGCATTTTCTCGATACCAAAGACGCCGGTTTTGAAGAGGCTTTTACCGCACTTCTAGGAATGAAGCGCGAAGATAGCCCAGATGTTGATACCGTTGTTGCGGGTATAATCGCAGATGTGCGCGCACGAGGTGACGCAGCGGTGATCGAGTTGACGGCCAAGTTTGACCGCATGCAACTCGTACCCGAAAATTTGCGGTTCTCCGAGGCCGAGATTGAGGCCGAATGCGCGAAGGTTTCGGATCAGGAACGTGTGGCGCTTGAGCTTGCCGCTGAACGTATCCGTACCTATCACTTGGCGCAGATGCCGGAAGACAAGCGCTGGACCGACGAGGTTGGCGCTTCTCTTGGTTGGCGGTGGACTGCGGTTTCGGCCGCTGGGCTTTATGTGCCTGGAGGTTTGGCGTCATATCCCTCGTCTGTATTGATGAACGCAATTCCAGCAAAAGTTGCAGGTGTCGAACGCCTTGCCATTGTGGTGCCGACCCCCGATGGGATTGCGAACCCACTTGTTCTTCTTGCAGCGCGTTTGGCCGGTGTTGACGAAATCTACCGCATTGGCGGCGCACAGGCTGTCGCTGCTCTGGCCTACGGCACAGAAACCATCGCCCCCGTTGACAAGATCACGGGACCTGGGAACGCCTTTGTTGCAGCTGCCAAGCGCCGCGTTTTCGGCAAAGTTGGCATCGACATGATTGCAGGTCCTTCGGAAATTCTTGTGATCGCTGATAAGGACAATGAACCCGATTGGATTGCTCTCGACCTATTGTCTCAGGCGGAGCACGATGAAAGCGCCCAATCGATCCTAATCACAGATGATGCAGATTTCGGTCGTGCTGTAGCTGCTGCGGTAGATAAGCGCCTCGAAACGCTAGAGCGTCGCGCAATTGCCGGTGCGAGCTGGCGTGACTTCGGCGCAGTGATCACCGTGCGCGATATGGATGAAGCAGTTCGCCTTTCTGACCGGATTGCGCCTGAACACCTTGAACTTTGCGTTGATGATGCGGACGGGCTTTGCGACAAAATCAGACACGCAGGGGCTATTTTCGTAGGTGCTTGGACACCCGAAGCAATTGGCGACTATATCGGTGGACCGAACCACGTTCTTCCTACGGCGCGTTCTGCCCGTTTCTCGTCGGGTTTGTCGGTTATGGATTTCCTTAAGCGCACTACGCTTTCCCGAATGACACCCGAAGCGATAGCCGCAATTGGGCCAAGCGCAGAGCGTCTTGCACAGTCGGAAAGCCTTGAAGCGCATGGATTGAGCGTTCGTGCTCGACTCGACAAGCTTAACGGATAAACTGAGCCAAGGTCGCATTGCCTCTGGGCGCGGAGCGAGCTAATCAAAAGTATAGATTAAGGACCGCTCCTCCCATGTCCCACATAATACAAATTGACCTAGACGACAGCGCTCTGCCGCCTCCGACACCGGAGATCGAGCAGGAACGTCGTGTCGCGATCTTTGACCTTCTTGAGGCCAATAACATCACGCTACCAGAGCGAGATGGCAGGCCTGTGCCTGAAGGCCCCTATAAGCTTTCGTTGTCGATCCGAGATCGACGTTTGGTTTTTGCGCTCGCAACTGAAGCGGACGAACCGGCGGCTGAGTTTCATCTAAGCCTTGGGCCGTTTCGTCAGGTTGTGAAGGATTATTTCCAAATCTGTGAAAGTTATTTTGATGCCGTGAAAACGCTCCCTACAAACCAGATCGAGACAATCGACATGGCCCGTCGCGGCATTCACGACGAAGGTGCCCGCGTGCTCCAAGAGCGGCTAGAGGGCAAGGCAGAGGTCGACTATGACACCGCCCGTCGATTGTTTACCCTGATCTGCGTTCTGCATTTTGGAGGCTGATAATCGTGACGGACAGCGACAAGAGCTTTGACCCTTTGCCGCAGTCAGTGCTTTTTTGCTGTGACCATAATGCCGTCCGTTCGCCTATGGCCGAAGGGATCATGAAGAAGTTCTATGGAACTGAGTGCTACATTCAGTCCGTCGGCGTGAAGAATGATCTCGAAATCGACGGTTTTGCAATCTCGGTTTGCCAAGAGATTGGGGTTGAGCTCTCGCGCCATCGTTCCCGCTCGTTTGATGAAATGCAGCAGTGGGGCGATGATCTTTCGTCTTTTGACCTTGTGCTTGCCCTATCACCCGCGAGTCAGCGCCGCGCTCTTGAATTGACCCGTGTGTTCCATCTTGAGGTCGAATACTGGCCCATCATGGACCCGACAGGCCTCGGCGAAGGCCGGGAAGCACGCCTAGCCAGCTATCGTCAAACCCGTGATCAGATAATTGCCCGGCTTGAACAGCGCTGGGGACCAGCAAGGGAAATACTATGACCACCGACGCAAAATCCGTACTGACCCGCTATTTCGCAGCATTCAATGCGGGCGACAAAACTGGCATGTTGGCAGAACTGTCTGATGATATCGCCCACCATGTGAACGAGGGGCAAGTACGTCGCGGCAAGGTACTGTTTTCCGAATTCTGCGATCACATGAGCCGTTGTTACCATGAGACGCTTACTGATGTTGTTGTCTTCGCTAACGATGATGGCACGCGGGCATCGGCAGAGTTTGTTGTGAATGGCAAATATCTTCAGACTGACAGCGGTTTACCCGAAGCTGCTGGGCAAACTTACGTTCTCCCTGCGGGGTCGTTCATGTCACTCAAAGATGGCAAAATTGAACGGGTTACGACCTATTACAACCTTGCAGACTGGGTTCGTCAGGTCTCTCAATGACGCTAGAGTTCCGCCGTCTAACTGGAGAAGCGCTTGAAGCATCTCTTGAGGATGTGGCGCGTCTTCGGATGGCCGTATTTGCAGAGTGGCCATATCTATATGCGGGGACCTTTGATTACGAGCACCGCTATCTGCAAAGCTATCGCGACAATGCAGGTGCTGTTCTGGTTGGGGCCTTTGATGGTGACCGCCTTGTTGGGGCCGCAACCGGCACTCCCATGGAAGAACACGCCTCTGATTTTGCTGAACCGTTTATGGGCGCGGGCATCCCACTTGAAGAGATTTTTTACTGTGCCGAGTCGGTCTTGCTTCCAGAATACCGCGGGCAGGGAGCTGGCCACCATTTCTTTGACCATCGCGAAGCGAAAGCACGCGATCTTGGTCGCAAGTATTCGGCCTTTTGCGGCGTGATCCGTCCCGAGGACCACCCAGCACGCCCCGATAAATATCGCCCACTGGATGGATTTTGGCAAAAACGCGGCTACGAAAAACTTGATGGTGCAATTGCGCGGTTCAAGTGGACCGACCATGGTGACACTGAGCAAACGGAAAAGCCGCTTCAATTCTGGATCAAAGAGTTATGAAAATCGCCGCCTCAGCATATCGCCCTGAATGGCACGCCGATTGGGCTTCGCTTTCAGCCAAGATCGAAACATGGGTGAAAGAAGCTGCGGAAGAAGGCGCAGAGCTTCTGCTATTTCCAGAGTTTGGTGGTTGCGAAGCGGTTCTGGTTGGTCAGCCGTCAGATACCTCTGCTAAAAAATGGGCAGAGCTGATGGCCGGCGCTGCCGAAGATTGGCTTAAACTTCATACAGATTTGGCCAAAAAATATAATGTCCATATCCTCGCAGGTTCGCTTTGTGCTTCGGATGGAGAAGGCCTTGTGAACCGCGCATACCTTGTTGCTCCCGATGGCTCATCCGTATTTCAGGACAAGTTAATCTTGACACCATACGAGCGGAACCAAATGGAGATTGGTGCTGGACGCGAGATCAAAGTCTTTGATACCGCGCTGGGCAAGATTGGCATTCTCATTTGCTACGATAGCGAATTTCCCGTTCAGGCGCGCGCGATGACCGAGGCAGGTGCAGATATGATCCTTGTTCCTTCGGCGACAGATTTCCCCGCAGGCCAGACCCGAGTTCGCCAATCCTGCCGTGCACGTGCGATCGAGAACCAATGCTTGATTATTCAGTCGCCAGTACTTGGACCAGTGTCAGATTGTGACGTCTTGGATCGGGGAACAGGCCGCGCTGGGTTTTTTTGCCCGCCTGATCATGGGCTTCCCTCGAATGGGATCATCGCCCAAGGCGAGACAGATATCGCCGCTTGGGTCTATGCTGAGGTCGATCCAAAATCTATCAGTGCGCCTCGCCAAACAGGGCAGGTTGGCAATTTTGCCCATTGGATTGAGCAGGACGATCGGATCGAGCGTGTTAAAACAGAGACACTGCGCTGATTAACCCTTGAAAATATGTAAATCTGGGCGCATTTAGGCGCGGTCCGCAGACTCTGGCGGATCAAACAACTATGGAGATCACATGGCCAAGGAAGAACTGCTCGAATTTCCCGGCGTCGTGAAGGAACTCCTGCCTAATGCGACATTTCGGGTCGAGCTGGAAAACGGCCACGAGATCATCGCACATACGGCAGGTAAGATGCGTAAAAACCGCATCCGCGTTCTGGCTGGCGACAAAGTGCAAGTCGAAATGACCCCGTACGATCTGACCAAGGGTCGGATCAACTACCGCTTCAAGTGACAGTGCTCCGGGCTACGCCTGGGCTAAAGCTTGTTCTCGGCTCCGGTTCGCCCCGGCGGCTGGAGCTGCTTGCGCAAATTGGTGTTACGCCAAGCGCAGTACGCCCCCCGGATATCGACGAAGACCCTCGCAAAGGCGAGCTTCCGCGCGACTATGTTAAACGTATCGCAGCGGAAAAGGCAGCGGCGGTTGGCTGTGCCGAAGACGAGATTGTGCTTTGCGCAGATACGACCGTGGCGATGGGTCGGCGGATTATGGGTAAACCTAAAGACGAGAAAGAGGCGGCTGAGTTTCTGCATGCTCTTTCTGGTCGTCGTCACCGCGTAATCACGGCAGTTGCTGTGAAACGCGGAGATAAAGTCTGGCTCAAAGATGTCGTGACCACTGTTGCCGTGAAGAGTTTGAGCAACCCCGAAGTGAATTCCTATCTCGCAAGTGGTGATTGGC
>JAYPUF010000065.1:0-12394 GCA_038133925.1 Marivivens sp.
TGGACCACGGGCGCGGGATGCAAGATCAGGCGCGCCCGTAAGCCTCGGCAATTGCAACGTTCATAGCGTCCTGCGGTGTGCGGTCAGCCCAAGTGACAAGTTGGATGGCTGGATAGAACCGTTCACAGCTCATGACGGCGGCATTTATCATCGTATCGATTTGCTCTGGGCTTGCGACCTGATCGCCAGCGAGGATCAAACCGTAACGGAAGACCATGAGTTTTTGCTCGTCCCACCACGTAAATCCACCCGCCCAGCAAACATCATTCGCGAGGTTGAGCATTTCATAAAGTGCGGGCATCCGCTCTTCGGGCGGTTCCATTTCGAAGGTGCAGATGAGACGCAGGGTCTGGTCATACGCCGACCATGCCAAAGTGATCGAATAAGTGCGCCACTGACCTTCCACCGCCATTGCGATCTGATCATCGGCGATACGATCAAATTCCCAAGCGTGATGCTCAGCAATGTGTTCAACCAAATCGATCGGATGAATATCACCTTCGTCGATGTAACTTTCTGATAGTGACATGTGCTCGGCCTCTCTGCTCTTGCGATAGCCCGTTGGCAGCTGACTAACGCTTGGTGCTCGTTCAAGAGACGGTGTTCTGCGACACCCCCATACACTACATCGTGAGGCGTTAACCCTTCTGTGTAAAGCAATTTCTTGGGGATAAGTCAGGGACAACCACTAATTCTTGAGCCATGCCCAAAATGTGGTCCAATTCCAAACAACACACGCATTGCGTTTACCGAGAATTAATCAGTTCAGCTTATTAGAATCATCTGAAATGGCGAAACTTTGCTTCGTTCACATTTCCGCAGCACGATCAGCGGAGATTGCAGCCAATCGCTGCAATTGCAACTTGCAGTGGGGATCGCTCACCTGACGTACCAAAAGTATAGCCAAAGCAAGGCGTTGAGCATCAGAAAGAGGGTTGCAAGCCGCGAAAGCATGCGCCACCTTTTCGGGAAAGTTATTCAGATGAATCTCTATATGGCGGTCAGACACGGACAAATACAGGCATAGTGACGATCATCACGCAAACGATCGATGCAACCAAAGGACAGTCAATTTTCGAACAGAGCGCACCACGGCTACACAATTCAGGATAGATTAAGAACTAAAAGTCTCAACCAGTCAAGATTTTATGTTCTTATCTTTTGAGAAAAAAATAAAATGCTTCTAACAACAACGAGGTCGGCTCAGATTGCTACCGCTTTGCTCAATTGCGTTGAGCAAGGACTACGCAAGAAAGGTGTGTCGGCAAGACGTGCTTCAATAGATGTTGTGGGTCATGACGGACTAATCCGCGACATACGGGCGGGACGCATTCCAAGTACAGATCGCGTTATAGCGCTCCTAGAATATCTCGGCATGTCCGATCTGGCGCTTCCCTTAGGGTTTGCCGAAGATGGGCCGCCTCCCATAACCGAAAATGGCTTCATCAAGATTCCCTTTCATCATGAAGTTCCCCAGACTCTCTCCACACCTCCAGTCAGTTTTGCGCGCGAATGGTTGATGGAAAAAGCAACTTCGCTGCGTGACCTCGCCTTGGTCGCCGCACCTGACGATGCAATGTCGCCCACAATCAACGCCTTCAACATTTGTCTTATTGATAAAAATCAAACGCTTACGAACCACTCAGAGATCATGGTTCTTATGGATGATAACAAGCTTAGGATTGGGCGCGCCACGCGCGAGACCGGCGTCGTCACCATTGCATTTGACCGTATTGGCGCCCAACCTATCGTCAAAACTGGCCGAAATGCAGACAGCATTAGACCCTTGGGCCGCGTAATCTGGGTTCTAAAGTCACTCTGACGGCCCAACTTGCTGCACAGCAGCATTGACGTGACTGCATAGGCAGATCATGCGATTTTACTATACAAGCGGTGGAAAAGCGCCTATTGCGAGCGCTTAATCGAAGTCCGGCCCCCTTGATGTGCCGCCATTTGCAAAGCCCCACATGACTGATCCTCTCGCCCTTGCGCTCGAAGAGCGCGGCTATACCACGCTAACACCCGTCCAAGAGGCCGTAACGGCCCCAGAATATGCTGGAGGCGATCTACTCGTTTCCGCGCAAACAGGTTCGGGCAAAACAGTCGGCTTTGGTCTGGCCATCGGCCCTACCCTTCTCGAAGGCAATGAACGCCTAGACCGCGCCGGCTCTCCGCTCGCACTTGTTATTGCTCCAACCCGCGAACTTGCGCTTCAGGTAAAGCGCGAGCTTGAATGGCTCTATGAACACGCTGGTGCACGCCTTGCAACGTGCGTCGGCGGCATGGATGCCCGTGACGAACGTCGCGCTCTGGAGCGCGGTGCACACATCGTTGTTGCAACGCCTGGCCGTCTGCGCGACCATATCGAGCGCGGCGCAATCGACCTAACAGACATTCGTGCTGTCGTTCTGGACGAAGCTGACGAAATGCTCGACCTCGGTTTCCGCGAGGACCTAGAGTTCATTCTTGGCAAAGCACCCGAAGAGCGCCGCACCCTCATGTTCTCGGCCACCGTGTCGAAATCCATCGAGGCGATTTCCAACCGTTATCTTAATGACCCACAGCGCATCTCGACCATGGGCGGCGCAAAGCAGCACGCCGATATCGAATACAAAGCGCTCGTCGTTGCTCAGCATGACATTGAAAAGGCCGTGATCAACCTTCTGCGCTTCCAAGATGCGAAGAATTCGATCGTTTTCTGCAATACCCGCAACATGGTGAGCCACCTCACTGCGCGACTTGCAAACCGCGGTTTTAGCGTCGTTGCGCTCTCAGGCGAACTGACACAGACCGAACGTAGCCACGCACTTCAGGCAATGCGCGACGGACGTGCACGCGTTTGTATTGCAACGGACGTTGCCGCACGCGGTATCGACCTTCCGGGACTCGAGCTGGTAATCCACGCAGATCTTCCGCAGAACACCGAAGCCCTTTTGCACCGCTCTGGCCGTACAGGCCGTGCAGGCTCCAAAGGCGTGTCCGCACTCATCGTGCCGAACAAGGCCCGCAGAAAGGCAGAGAACCTCCTCAAGTGGGCTAAAATTTCCGCCGACTGGACAGTTCCGCCTTCGGCAGACGAGATTATGGCCGCTGACGAAGAGCGACTCCTGTCCTCTGAGGTCTTCTCGGGCGAAGCCGTCGGCGGCGAAGCCGATTTCGCTGCAAAGCTCCTTGCCCGTCACTCAGCCGAGGCAATCGCAGTGGCTTACCTGCGCCAGTTCCGTGCAGGACGCTCCGCTCCCGAAGATCTGCTTCCGCCGGATATGGCTGCGCCCAAGAAGCAAGCTGCTGACTTTGGGCCGTCCAAGTGGTTCGCACTCAGCGTAGGCCGCGAAGATCGCGCCGAAGCCCGTTGGCTTCTCCCGCTCCTGTGCCGCGCCGGCAACTTGGACAAAACGAGCATCGGTGCAATCCGTATCCGAGATGGTCAAACCTTTGTCGAAATCGCTGAAGGCGCCGTAAAGGGCTTCCTATCATCTGTTGGCGATAAGATGCAGCTGGAAGACGGAATCACGATAGCCGCATCGGACGCACCTGAAGAGCGTCCCCGCAAGAGCGGCGGCTTTGACAAAGCTGATCGTTCTGACCGCGGCCCCCGCCCAGACCGCGGACCGCGTCCCGACCGCGCGCCTCGCGAAGACCGCGCTCCCCGTGAGGAACGCGCTCCCCGTGCCGAGCGTGCGCCTCGTGAAGAAGCCTCGTTCGCGCCCAAGCCGCGCCGCGAATTCACTCCGCGTGAGGATCGTGCACCCCGCGCCGAGCGTCCTGCGCGTGAAGATCGTCCTCATTTTGAAAAGCCCGTTCGCGCACAACGCGGCGAGTCTGCAGACGTAGACGCCCCCGCCGAGCGCGAGAAGAAGCCGCGTCACAGCAAACTTCGCGCGGAAGGAAAAATGCCTGCGAAGTCCTTCTCTAAACCAGCCTCGTCCAAGACCTTCTTCCGCGCTGGGGACAAGCCCCGTGAAGACGGCTTTGGGGATCGTCCCCGCGGTGACAAGCCACGTGGCGACAAGCCCAAAGGGGATTGGGGTAAAGGCGAGCGTAAGTTCGACAAACCGCGCACCGAGCGCAATTCGGACGCACCACGCGGCGACCGCTTCAAGTCGGATGGTCCCCGCAGCGAGCGTGCAGGCAAGTCTTTTGGCAAGCCTGCCGGCAAGTTCGGCGGCAAGCCTGACGGCGACAAACCCTTCCGCAAAGGTCCCAAACCGTCGGGGCCTGCACGGGAAGGCGGGTTCAAGGGTCGCCAGCCAAGAGGCTCTGACTCCCGACCGCGCCGCAAGCCGTAAGGTTTTCACGCCGCCCTGACCTCGGGGCGGCGCTTTCTTTTGCGCTGCCATAGAAAAGCCTGATAAAGGATGCACAACCGTTCCGTGCACCCTAACTTGACGACTGAAATGACCTCGCAAAAAACGATCATCATCATTCCGGCCCGATACGCCTCGACACGCTATCCAGGCAAACCACTGGTGCCGCTCCATGGCCATTCGGGTCAGGCGAAAACCCTGATCGAGCGGAGTTGGCTCGCCGCCCGAGAGGTGCGCGGCGTGGATGAGGTTTATGTCGCAACGGATGACGCGCGGATTGAAGCCGAAGCCAAACGTTTTGGGGCCAAAGTCGTGATGACTTCCGAGGGCTGCCGCAACGGGACCGAGCGCTGCGCTGATGCAATTTCCAACCTCGGATCGTCAGCCGATCTCGTCGTCAACTTACAAGGGGATGCACCCCTGACCCCGCCTTGGTTCGTAGAAGCCTTGATCGAGGCAATGGATGGATCGACACAAGTCGCAACTCCTGTGCTTCGTTGCGAACCGGATATTCACGCCCGTTTCATGGAAGACCGCCTTCAGGGGCGCGTTGGCGGCACGACTGCGGTTATGGATGCAAAGGGTGACGCGCTCTACTTCTCGAAAGAGGTGCTTCCGTTCACAGGGCGCCGCTATCGCACAGACGAACTCGTCCCAGTGTTTCACCATGTCGGCGTCTATGCCTATACCCCCGCAGCGCTCGAACTCTATCTTTCCAAAGATGAGACGCAGCTTGAGCAGCTCGAAGGCCTCGAGCAGCTGCGCTTTCTTTATCACGGTGTGCCCGTGCGCTGTGTCGAAGTAGAAGCAAGGGGGCGCGAGTTCTGGGAACTCAACCACCCCCTTGATGTGTCTCGGATCGAAGACGTATTGCGCCGCGAAAAGATCGCTTAGATATCCTTTACGAGCCGTAGCGCGTCATAGATCGCAGCATGTGTATTGCGGCTAGAGACCGCGTCACCGATGCGGAAAAGCTGGAACTTGCCTTCGGGATTGCGGACCACAGTTTGCGCCCCACCATTGATAAAGGCATCGTGGTCGAGCTCGCCCTCATTGGATGAGAGCGGCTTGAGATCGAAATAAAGATCCGCAAGCGGCATTGTCCCGTAGTTGACGACGATCTGGTCGTACTGCTTTTCCTCGGTATAGGCACTGTAATCAGTGCCGATCGTCGCTTTGAGCTTATTGCCGTCACGTGCGATGCCAAGAAGTCGCTTAACGACTGTTATCGTGACATCTTTGTCCTGAAGCGCACGCATATAAGGCGTCAGGTTCATTGCCATGATGTCAGGCGCGAGCGAGCGGTCCGGCGTCATAATCTCGACCTCGCAACCCGCGTTTGCCGCGACCTCAGCAGCTTGCAAACCGGGGTTATCGCCGCTTTCATCGTAGATCAAAACCGATCCGGTTGGTTTCGCATCGCCCGAAATGATATCCCAAGACGACACGACAAGATCGCTCTCGCCCGTTTGTTCAAAGAGACGAAGGTTCGGCATTCCGCCCGTCGCAATGATCACGACATCAGGATCCAAAGACGTGACGTCCTCTGCCTCAGCCCAAGTGTTGAAACGGAACTCCACATCACGCGCCGCGCATTGCGCCATTCGCCAGTCGATGATCCCTATCATTTCCTTTCGGCGCGGGTTCTGAGCGGTCAGACGAATTTGACCGCCAGCCTCGGCTGCTGCTTCAAGCACAGTCACATCGTGACCACGCTCGGCAGCAACGCGCGCCGCCTCAAGCCCCGCGGGACCAGCGCCGACGATGACAACTTTACGGACCTGATCGGCGGGCGTGATGGTTTGCGGCATCGTAAGTTCTCGACCCGTTGCCGCGTTGTGGATGCAAAGCGCTTCGCCGCCTTGATAGATGCGGTCCAAACAATAGGTTGCGCCGACACAGGGGCGAATATCTTCCTCGCGCCCTTCCATGATTTTACGCACGATGTGCGGATCAGCCATGTGAGCACGGGTCATACCAACCATATCAAGGTGCCCCGCAGCGATTGCGTGGCGCGCCGTCGCAACATCAGGAATACGCGCTGCGTGAAAAGTCGGAAGTCCCGAGATTTTGCGCACTTCGCCAGCAAAATCCAGATGTGGTGCGCTCTTATATCCCTGAAGCGGGATGACATCGGTCATTGCGGCGTCAGTATGGATGCGCCCCCGAATGACGTTGAGGAAATCGACGTTCCCACTATCTCGTAGCAACTCCGCGATCCGAAGTCCGTCTTTCGCCGTGGTGCCCCCGACAGCCTGTTCATCAGCTGTATAACGCACTCCAATCAGGAACTCGGAGCCGACGCGCTCGCGGATTGCGGAAATCACGTCCATGCCGAATTGGAGCCGCGTTTCCAAAGTCGAGCCACCATAGCGTCCGTCAAGATGGTTGGTCAGAGGAGACCAGAACTGATCGATCAAATGGCCGTAAGCCTCGAGCTCGATCCCGTCCATCCCGCCTTCTTTCATGCGCTCGGCGGCATCAGCGTAGTCCGAAATGATACGTTCAATGTCCCAGTCTTCCATCACTTTGGGGAAAGCGCGGTGTGCGGGTTCACGGTCAGGACCAGGGGAAACAGACGGTAACCAATTGCCCTTGTTCCAACCCGTGCGGCGCCCAAGGTGCGTTAGCTGGATCATCGCCGCGCAACCATGCTCGTGAAGGGAGTCTGTCAAACGGCGCACCCACGGAACGACCTCGTCCTTATAAGCAAGCACGTTGTTGAACACCGGCGGGCTGTCCTTGGACACAGCAGCCGAGCCGGCGGTCATAGACAATGCAACACCGGCTTTTGCCCGTTCCTCATGATAGACACGATAGCGATCTTTGGGCATCCCGTCTTCGGGATAGGCCGGCTCGTGGCTCGTCGTCATGATCCTATTGCGAAGGGTAAGGTGCTTGAGCTGGTAGGGCTGGAGAAGTGGGTCTTTTGACATGTCTTAGTACCACGCGTCAGGCATCGAAGCCTTTTTCTTAGCGATAAATTCCTTGAGTGCTTCGTCAGTGCCCTCGTCCATCGGTGGGGCCTCGTAGTTCTCAAGCGTTTCTTTCCAGCGCTTGTTGGCGCGGGTTGCGGAGTCGATCCCGCCCTGTTCGTCCCAAGTCTCCCATGGCTGGTTATCGTCAAGCGCACTGTCGTAATAGGCGGTTTCATAGTGCCGCATTGTATGCGCGGTCCCAAAAAGGTGCTCGCCGGGGCCCTTTTCCGCAAGCGCTTCAAAGGCAAGCGCTTCTTCGTTCACTTCCATGCCTTTGAGATAGACGTGAAGCGCACCGCAGACATCAGCATCCAACACGAACTTCTCGTAGGACATCGACAAAAGCCCATCGAGGAAGCCTGCTGAGTGAAGGATGTAGTTCGCTCCGCACTGCACCGCAGACAGCATCGACATCATGGATTGCTGCATTGCTTGGGCATCAGGTAGCTTGGAGTTGGTAAAGCTTCCTGCACAGCGAAGCGGCAGGTTCAAACGCCGAGCAAGCTGCCCCATCACGAGCGAGCCAAGAGCAGGCTCAGGCGTTCCAAAGGTGGGCGAACCTGTACGCAAAGCCATCGTCGACAAGAATGACGCAAAGACCGCAGGCGCTCCTGGGCGAACGAGCTGAGTAAGAGCACAGCCCACCATAGACTCGGCCATGGACTGCGCAACAGCGCCAGCCATCGTTAGTGGCGACACAGCGCCCCCCAAGAGGAATGGCAAATGGATCGAGCCCTGCCCTGCTCCTGCATATGCGCGGATTGCTTTGGTCGAAACGCCGTCCCAAACCAAAGGAGACGTAGAGTTAAAGTTGCCCATGATCACGCAGTTCTCATCCACGTAATCTTCGCCAAAGAGGATGCGGCACATCTCGATGCTATCTTCAGCGCGTTCGGGTGCTGTGATCGACCCAAGGAAGGCGCGGTCACTATAGCGCATATGCGAATAGACCATGTCGAGGTGGCGCTTGTTCACTGGAACGTCGGTCGGCTCGCAGATCGTACCGCCTGAATGGTGGAGCCATGGCGAAGATTGCGCGAGTTTGATGAAGTTCTGGAAATCTTCAATCGTGCCGTATCGACGACCACGATCCAAATCCATGACGAAGGGCGAGCCATAAGCAGGCGCAAAAACCATCGCCTCTTCGCCAATCTCGACCGAATTCAAAGGATTGCGAGCATGCTGGGTAAACTTGCTCGGTGCAGTCTTAAGCAATTCGCGGATCATTCCCGGCTCGAAACGGACGTTATAGGTCTCGCCTGAAATATGGGTCGCCTTACCGCCTGCTGCCGTAAAAAGCCGCACGGTTTCAGGGTCATCGCGGAATTCGATGCCAATCTCGGCAAGGATTTTATCCGCAGTTGCCTCAATCTGATCAAGGCTTTCTTCGCTCGCAATATCATAGGTCGGGATGCTGCGAAGAATATACGGCACCTTAAGATGTGGGTTTTCACCAGCAACATTGGAACGCTGAGGGCGGCGGTTACGGCGAGTACGCGTGGTCGTGCTCATGAATTGATCCTTGGCATGAGTCTTTACTTGACACATCTGTCATGATGACTGACACATGTGTCAAGAGATTTTCGAGAGAGCCATGACCGACACCCCAAAACAAGTCTGGATCGATGCTGCCTATGCCGCGCTCACGACAAGCGGGGTCGAGTCCGTCAAGGTGATGGAACTAGCCAAAAGCCTTTCCGTGACGCGCACGGCATTTTACTGGCACTTCAAGAGCCGAGAGGCTCTGCTCGAAGAACTGGTTCAAATGTGGGAAGACAAGAACACCGGCAACCTTGTGCGGCAGACCGAAGCCTATGCCGAAAACATATCCGAGGCTGTGTTCAACATTTTCGATCTTTGGATCAGCGATGAACTCTTCGACTCGAAGCTTGATCTTGCCATTCGCTATTGGGCACGTATTGACGAAGCGCTTCAACGCCGTTTGGACCAAGCGGATCAACGTCGTATCGCTGCAATCAAAGCCATGTTCGAGCGTCACGGCTTTACCTCGGTCCAAGGGGAAACCCGCGCGATGACGATCTATTACACTCAGGTCGGGTATATCGCGATGGAAGTGTCAGAAACCGTTGACTTCCGTATCGCCCGTATGCCTGAGTACGTCGGGATTTTCACGGGTCAACCCGTAGATCAGAGTGCTGTCCACCGGTTTAATGCGCGCCATGGCATTCGCCACAGCGCATAGATTTGCTCAAAGCTCGACCTGAGGAATGAATGCGTCCTTGTTCGTAAGGAGCCATTCGCGAACGCGCGTCGTGATCGCGGTTTCAATGACGTTTGCCGGCGTAACGATGAACCAATGTCGCACAAGCGGGAAACCAGAAACGTCGAGGGTGACCAGTCTCCCAGTTTCAAGCTCATGAGAAATCGTGTGCGCTGAAAGCACTGCAATCCCAAGCCCTGCGATGACCGCTTGCTTGATCGTCTCGTTAGAATTCATTTCAAAGGTTTCAAAAATTTGGCCCTTGCCGATCTCGTCCAAGAAACGCGACGCCATAATCCGAGTGCCCGAGCCCTCTTCGCGCAGAACGAAACGTTCGGTCAGAAGCTCACCGCTCCCCACAAGTCGCCGTTTTGCAAGATGGTGGTCGGGCGAAGCAACCAAGACATGTGGATGATCAGCCAAAGTTTGTGCCGAACACAGTGGCACCCGAGGCGGACGACCCATGATGCAGAGGTCAACTTCACCACGTTCGAGGCGGGCAATCGTTTCCGTTCGATTCCCGATTCTGAGTGAAACAGTCACCTCTGGCATTGCCTCGCGAAGCAATGCGACGATCTTTGGTGCAAAATATTTGCCCGTGCTGACCACACCGAGGGTCAGATTGCCGCAGTCTCCACCATTTATTGATTCAACCGTCGCCATTGCACGGGCAAGAGAAGAGGACATTTCCGAGTAGGCAAGAAGCAGGACTTTACCCTGCGGGGTAAGTGTATTGCCCTTACCCTGCTCACGCGAGATAAGCTTTGCCTCGACTGTTTCCTCTAGCATTTTCAACTGGTTGTGAACTGCTGGGGCAGTCAAACCGAGAACATCCGCCGCCGCTGAAATCGTCTTTTGCTCGTGCACAACCTTAAGTGCACGCAGCTGTTTGAGAGTGATCCTATCCGCTAAATCTAAAATTTTTTTTAATCCCTCGTCAGAATTTTCAAATTTATTAAATCCACTAATCCGAGAAATCAATAGGCGAGCACACCGGTTGGAGGAGGCCAGGTCGATGCGAGCTGAATTGCAGACCAAAGGGGAAGATCTTCCCAAAAATCTGGTTGGGGTCATGAATGCGCTTTGCGCCGTGGCTGCCGATCTTTCGCTAACGATTTCCCGTGGCCCATTGGGGGGTGCACTTGGGGCATCAGTTGGCGCAAACACTGATGGCGACACGCAAAAAGCGCTCGATGTGATGGCCGACGAAGCCTTTATGGCAGCGCTCAAGAACACCGACATTCGTTGGTACGCATCCGAAGAGCAAGATGTCGTCGCCGAGATCAACCCCAAGGGCTCTCTCGCCCTTGCGATTGATCCGCTCGATGGGTCGTCGAACATCGACGTAAATGTTTCGATTGGAACAATTTTCGGCATTCAGCCCGCGCTTGATGATGCCGAAGGAACCTTTCTTCGCAACGGCCATCATCTTGTCGCTTCGGGCTACTTCATCTTTGGTCCGCAAACCGCGCTGATCGTGACGTTTGGCAATGGCGTTCGCCAATTCATCCTTGATCGTGAAGCAGGGCGCTACATCGAAACCGCGCCACCGACTGTACCGGACAACTCGTCCGAGTTCGCAATCAACGCATCGAACTATCGTCACTGGGCTGCCCCTGTGCGCGCCTATATCGACGATTGCCTTGCTGGCATTGATGGTCCGCGCGGCAAGAACTTTAACATGCGCTGGGTGGCGTCTCTCGTGGCTGAAACCCACCGCATCATGACCCGCGGCGGTATTTTCCTTTACCCGTCCGACAGCCGCAAAGGTTACGAGCAGGGCCGTCTGCGCCTTGTCTACGAATGTGCGCCCATAGCTTTCCTTGTTGAACAGGCAGGCGGCAAAGCAACCGACGGCATGATCCGTGTTTTGGATCGCGTTCCTGACAAGCTCCATGCCCGCGTGCCGCTGGTTTTCGGCACAGGCGACAAAGTGGACCGCGTCACGGCCTATCACGACCTGCCTGAGCAGGAATTCAACGCCCTCTTTTCGAACCGCGGCCTATTCCGCGCCTGATTTGAAAGTCATCCCATGTCTAAGAAACACCCGATCATCTCGGTGACCGGCTCTTCCGGTGCCGGCACAACTACCGTCAAATCGACCTTTGACCAAATCTTCCGTCGTGAGGGGATCAATACCGTCTCGATCGAAGGCGACGCGTTCCATCGCTATGACCGTTTGGCAATGAAGGCCGAACTAGAGTCGCGCTACGCCGCCGGCGACGCGACCTTCAGCCACTTTTCCTATGAAGCGAACGAGCTTGAAAAGCTTGAGGACGTATTCCGCACCTATGCTGCAACAGGCAAAGGCGAGACACGCCACTACGTCCATGACGACGACGAAGCTCAACGCTATGGGGTCGCACCGGGCAAGTTCACCGAGTGGAAGAACTTTGAAGACGGCTCTGACCTTCTGTTCTACGAAGGTCTGCACGGCGCGGTGAAAAATGACACCGTGAACCTCGCCGCGATTGCGGATCTCAAGATCGGCGTAGTGCCCGTCATCAATCTGGAATGGATCCAAAAGATCCACCGCGATAGTTCCAAGCGCGGATATACGACCGAAGCCGTCACCGACACCATTCTTCGCCGTATGCACGCCTATGTACACTGCATCTGCCCGCAGTTCACGGAAACGGACATCAATTTCCAGCGTGTCCCCGTCGTTGACACCTCGAACCCGTTCATCGCGCGTTGGATTCCGACTGCGGACGAGAGCCTTGTGGTCATTCGCTTCAAGAACCCACGCGGTATCGACTTCCAATATCTCACTTCGATGATCCAAGGCAGCTGGATGAGCCGTGCCAATTCGATCGTCATTCCGGGCGGTAAAATGGATCTCGCGATGCAGCTGATTTTCACGCCGATGGTCGCCCGTCTGGTCAGTG
>JAYPUF010000066.1:0-12298 GCA_038133925.1 Marivivens sp.
ATACGATGAACGGGGTATATGATCAAGAGCCGATTACGAAAAAAATCGGCAATTCACTGTTTTTTTGAAGTGCCCTATTCAGCGCCAAAAAGTAATATATTCCAAAGGGGTAGGGTCGACGGCAGGACGAGGAATAAAGGGGCTCGAAAGCCCCTTATTCTTTAAGATGCCACTTGCTCCTTCAGAATCGCCACTGTGAGCGAGATCATCAGGTAGAGGCCAGCGAACATCAGGAATGCGACGATGGTATTTTCGAATGCTCGCGGGTAGGTCGCTTCGTCTGGCGCAATAGGCTCAACGCCGATGCTCAGATAACGGACCTGTCGGTTTGCTTCGAGACGTGCGGTCTCCATCATTGTGAGCGCTTGTTGCACGATCGCGATTTGGAACTGGTAGTTCTCTTCGGCTTCGCGCAGGCGAGCATTAGTTTCGGCTAGCGACGAGGCTTCACCTGTGGTCGTTGTCATTTGACTGCGAAGAGTAGAGACCTGTTCCTCTAAGAGACTGATTTGCTGACGCGTGCCGTCGACGCGAGCTTGGTTCGGACGCGTGTTTGCCAAGAGGCTTTGCAGTTCGATGTTGAGCTTATCAAGCTGGGTCTCGAGCGTGGTGATACGGGACATGAGCGCAGCGCTTTCGCCCGTTGGGTCGATGGTCGCGGCTTCAATCTGGACGTCACGCAACTTTTGAAGCGCTTCCTGGCGTCGCGCCTCAGCAGTTTCATAGCTCGACTGAGCGCCACGCATCTGATCTTCGCGCAAACGGGCAGTGAGTTGATCGACTTGCTCTTCAGCATAACGCACAAGCGCTTCGGAGAACATCTGTGAGGTTGCGGGGTCAGCTGCGATGACCTCCATCCGAACAATACCTTCTGTCGGATCATATCCGATTTTCACGTGCTTCTGGAAAAGCTTAAAGGCCTGTTCATTTGTTGCGTCGGGATCAAGCCGCTGAATTGGATCGATAGAATCCTGAGAGAAGTGCGCCTTGAAATTGTGGTCTTCGTCCAATCGAACCATTGCTGCGCGCGATGCCAGATATGACTGAACCGTGGTACTATCTTGCTGCGTGGCCATCGAGGTGCCTTGGAAGAGGCCAGAGAGGCCGCTCGCAGACGGGGACGCAGATTGCGCCTGCTGGATAACAAATTCAGTTTTCGTCGCATACATCGGTGTTGCAACGAACATGAAGTAATATGCCGCGAGCAGCGTCGGTAACAGCACGAACATGGCAAGCCGCGTGAGCATCATCGCAATGCTCTTGCGGCGACGCTTAATCATCTCGGCTTGAATTCGACCGATCTCGCTCGCGCGGCGCTCTGCCGTGTAGCCTTGTGGTGGTGCCGCTTGGGTTAGCGCCTTGGACTGGGTCGGAACGGTTTGAGGTAGCTGAACTTTGCTCGGCTGTGGGGGCTGTGCCATTTGGCCTGGATTGACCGGAGGCGGGGTTTTTCCGCCACCAGGTGCAACAAGCTCGAGGATCGAAGAGCGCTCAAATGGGTCAATACCTCGAGCGCGCAATTGGCTTACGGCGTCGAAGTCTGAAGTAACAGCGAGACCGTACTTTTGGGCAACGCGGCGGGCCATTCGCAGCTGGCGTCCGGTGAGGCCTTCTTGTTTGATTTTGTTCAAATCAGTTTCGGCATTCTCTTCCGAGGCGCTCGAAACTTGTCCCATCATCGCAGCGGGAGAGGGCTGCTCCGGTGGACGTGGACGAGCTGGCTGCGGAGCAGGACGCTCGGTTCCCTCGGGAGCCAAGTGCTCCGTAGGTTCTTGCCGAGTCGGCGCCGCGTTAGTTGGTGAACTGCGGCGGATGCGGAATTTGTTAGCCTTGGGTTTCATAGTCATAAAGCTGCTTTGCCTCTTCCAAGGTATCAAACATGTGGAGCTGTCCGTGCATCAAGACTGCCGCAGAACGGGCAAATTTTTCAAGCACGTCTGCTTGGTGTGAAACGATGATAACGGTCGTGTTTTCTAGTCGTTCTCGAAGAATGCCACTCGCTTTGGCGTTAAACTCTGCATCCATCGTGCTCGGCATGCCCTCGTCGATCAGATACATGTCAAAATCGAGTGCTAGTAAAAGAGCAAACGTAAGGCGCGAACGCATACCGGCGGAGTAGGTGCCGACTGGCATGTCGAAATATTCTTCGATACCGCAGAGCCAACGGCAGAACGCCTCAACATAGTCTGGATCGAGGCTATAAAGCCTCGCGATATAGCGAACGTTCTCGGTCGCGGTGTGTTTGTTGACGACACCGCCCATGAAACCGAGAGGAAACGAGATCCGGCAACCGCGAAAAATGCGACCTTCATCAGGTTTCTCAAGGCCAGCCATCATATTGATAAGCGTGGTCTTACCTGTGCCATTCGGTGCCAGAATGCCAAGTGAGTTGCCGAGTTCCACACGGAAAGAAGCGCGATCCAAGATGACCTTGCGCTGCTTGCCCGTCCAGAAAGATTTGCTCACATTCTCAAACTCGAGCATCCCATTCCTGCTCCTCTGGGGATCGCATCAGTCACAACTGCTGATCTTTGCCAGCTTGCGTTCACTATGGATGAACGAACGGCATTTTTATACCGAAATTATATAAGGCTCTCCCGACCGTGATGTCGGAAGAGCCGATTTTGTTAGTCTTCGATCTTCTTTACGCCGGTGACGCGGCCAGCGATGATCGACACAATTGCAGCGCCAAAGCTGAAGAGTGCGCCCATCTTAGCAGCGTCCTGAACAGCACCGGCAGGGAAAGCAACCGCAGCTACAAAGAGCGCAACGGTAAAGCCAATCGCCGCAACGCAGCCGATGACGAAAAGATCAATGGTGCGCATGCCCGCTGGCAGGCCGAGCTTAAGCACATGCGCCGCGAAAGCGCCAAAGAGCATGATGCCCACAGGTTTGCCGATAAGGAGACCCGCAAGAACCAACCAAGTCGGCTCGGAAATCGCAGAGAAGGCAACGCCTGCATTCAGCAAACCAAAGAAGAATAGGATAATCTCAACAGGATGCTTCAGAGCGTGCTCGATATGGTTGAGCAAATCGGTGAGATACACCTCGGCTTCGGAGAAGATGCCGAATGCGCGGTCGGCGTGCGGGATCGTCGGAACGATCGGCAGAAGACCCAGAGCGGGGTGGATACCAGACTCTTGGAAAGCATACCAGCTCACACATGCAGCGATGAGGTAAGGCCAGAACGAAAGCTTGTTGCGTACCCAAGTTGAGTTCGGGCGGAGCTGATTTCCGCGATCCAATCGACGCGGCAGCCAGTTTGCCAGAACGTAAACGGCGATTGCGGCCCCGAAGGAGATAAGCAGCCACTCTGGAGCAAGCTCGCCAGTCGGATAGAAAATCGCAAGGATGATAAGACCACCAGCGTCGTCTGCGATCGCAAGAAGCAGGAGGAAGCGAACAGCAGGGTGACCAGCACCGAACACCAAGCGTCCAACGAGGTAAGAGAACGCAATGTCAGTTGCGGTCGGGATTGCCCAACCACGTGCGACAGCGTCGTAGATGTCCGAACCTAGGAAAGCCGCAAGACCAAGGTAGATTGCAATTGGACCAATCATGCCGCCAACCGTGGCGACAAGAGGTGTTGCCGCTTTTTTGCCGCGAAGCGAGCCGTTTTCGAGGATAATGGCTTCCCAAACTTCTTTGGCCGCGATGGCAAAGAAGAAAGCCATCAGTACATCGTTCACCAGATAGTGCAGCGTCAGAGTACGATGCCCATCGTGAAGATGTCCGATAATGAAATTATCAACGATGACGTAGTCAACGAAGTGTTCATAGCTCGTATGGTCGACGTTTGCCCAAATAAGCGCGATGATCGCACCTATCACAAGCAAGAGCGAATAGTTGGTCAGAAAGTTCCAGACGCGGTACATATCTACTCCCCAAATTTATTTGTTTGGTTGCGGTTACCGTAACTGAACGGATCGCACAACGGTTTGGAGAGTCCACATACCGCCTTTGCGCTTGGACATCTCCATTTGCGCTTTCTAAAACACAGGAAAAGGCATAAAATGCAAAAACTTGTTAACGACATTCAGAATTGCCTGCTTTGCCGTGACAGATTTGCCAAAACACGCACGGCACATTCCCCGCGTCCTGTGATCTGGGCTGCAAAGGGTGCGCGGGTATTAATAGCGGGGCAAGCGCCCGGCGCAAAAGTTCACCAAAGCGGGCAGCCTTTCACGGATCAATCAGGGGAACGACTAAGGCAATGGCTCGGTATTGATAGCGAAGAATTTTACGACAAATCGAAAATCGCAATTGTTCCGATGGCCTTTTGTTTTCCCGGGTATGACGCGCATGGCTCCGACCTCCCTCCACCTCGTATCTGCTCGCAGACTTGGCATGAAAAGCTCATCGAAGAGCTTGAACAGGTGCAGCTTCGCATTCTTATTGGCGGATACGCTCATAAGTGGCACCTTGGCGTGCGTTCAAACATGACTGAGACAGTTTCAGCTTGGCGCGACTTTATGCCGGACGCCTTTCCCTTGCCCCATCCGTCTTGGCGCAATACGGGTTGGCTCAAGAAGAATCCGTGGTTCGAGGCTGATTTGCTGCCAGAGTTGCGCCGAAGGTTAAGGGAAGTCCTTGATGCAAACTGAACTTGATAGTGCCTTGCACCAGATGAACACGCTGCCCGAAGATGATGTCGCTCGGCTAAAATTCTATGAGCGCTTGGCCGATACCGAGTTGTTTATCCTTCTGGAAGAAGAGCCAGATGGAGACAATATCAAGCCCGAGACAGTGGAATACGCCGACATAACCTTTCTCTTGGTTTTCGATCGTGAAGAAAGACTTGCTGATTTTGCCAAGCGTATTGTTCCTTATGTGAGCCTGTCTGGACGCGGGATCGCTCAGATGCTCGCTGGGCAGAGCGTTGGGCTGGCGCTCAATCTCGGTGTCGATGGGTGTGAAACGCTTGTTGACCCGACTGCAATGAGTTGGCTTCTGGGGACCCTTGCGGGGCGTCCCGATTTTACCGAGGCCCGCCCTGTCGAACTTTTTGCGCCAAAGGGACTGCCCGAGGAAGTTGTCGTCGGCATTGACCGTAAACTTGCGGCTTCGGCGGGTCTTGCTAGCGGGGCCATCTTAACAGGTGTCATTTACGATAGCGGTGCGCGGGGTTTCATGCTGGTGGTTTTGGATGCTTTGGCAGAAGCACAAAACGCTCTGGCGAATGCAATGAACGAGGCTTTGACCTTCTCGGGCGTGGAGGCTGGCTCGCTTGATGTTGTTTTCCTAGGCGCAGACGATGATTTCGCCGTGCGAGCAGGCCGTGTTGGGCTTCGCTTCGATATGCCCGAGCCCGAAGCTCCTTCGACACCTGGCGCGAACCCGGGCATGGACCCGAGCAAACCACCAAGAATTCGTTAATAGCCGCGCGCCCGATCTACAAGATTGGCAAGTTCTAGCCCTGCTTCGCCGCGTCGGATGTTTTCTGCGATCTGTCTGACCGCGGTCTCTGGACGCGTTGCGCTTGCGATATGGGGCGTGACTGTCACATGTGGGTGTGCCCAATAATGATGATCTGCAGGTAACGGTTCGACCCGAAATACGTCAAGGGTCGCATGACTGATCTGTCCGCGATTAAGCGCGTTGAGCAAGTCTTCGTCATTAATCAACGCACCACGGCCCGGATTGATTAGGCTTGCTCCCTTGGGCAATTGCGCAAGCCGTTGTTCATTCAAAAGGTTTTCAGTTTGCGCCGTTAGAGGAAGCAAGAGGATCAAGATTTCAGCTGATTGGAGCGCTTGATTTAGACCGGCTTCGCCGCTCAAGCATCTAATTCCTTGAATGCTCTTTGCGCCACGTGACCATCCCGTTACCGAGAACCCGAGAGATGTGAGCGCAGCTGCACAAGCGCTACCAAGCTCACCAAGTCCGAGAATTGTAACCTGTCTTTCTTGGGCGAGCGGGGGAACCGAAAAAGTCCATTCCCGCGTGTCATTCTTAATATACCGGTCCATCCCGAGATGATGACGAAGGACGTGTCCGGTCACCCATTCGACCATGCCTTGGGTCAAACCAACGTCCACGAGCCGCGCAAGCGGTTGAGTGAGTGAGGCGTTTGGCGCAATCGTTTCGACTCCCGCCCAGAGGCTAAGAACTCCCTTGCAGCGATCAAAGGGCGAAAAGTCGGTTAGCCGTGTGTTTGGCGCATAGACAATGTAGTCAACTTCGCTTGCCACGTGCTCTCGAGCGAGATTGATCTCAAAACCTATATCCGAACAGGCTTTGGGTAGAATGGGAGCGTATGTGTCCCAATAAGAATTCGGCGCAGAGAGAAGAACGTTGATCATCTTGGTGTATGTATGTGGGCACTTTGAACTAGGCCGAACGCCACTAAAAGAACAAGCATAGCGGATCCGCCATAGCTCACCAACGGAAGAGGAACCCCCACAACTGGTGCCATCCCCATGACCATTGCCATATTCACAGAAAAGAAGAGGAAGAATGTCATGGCGATACCAATCGTCATCAAAGATGCAAATCGGTTCTTGGTCCGCAACGCTGTTACAATGCAAAATACGATAATGAGCATGTAAAGTGCGAGCAGTGTAATCGCCCCAATAAAACCGAACTCCTCGGACAAGGTCGTAAAAATAAAGTCTGTGTGTTTTTCCGGCAGGAAATTCAGACGAGACTGTGTCCCTTGCATGAAACCACGTCCGGTCCATCCACCTGAACCGAGGGCAATCTTTGCCTGAGTGATGTGATAGCCCGCTCCGAGCGGGTCGTTGCCTGGGTCAAGGAACGTGTCGATTCGAGCAAACTGATAATCTTTGAGCAGCTGCCACTCGGTGCCGCGACTTTGGAAAACGGCGTAAATGGTGCCGACACCTGCGCCAATGACAGAAGCGAAATAGGCCCAATGAACGCCCGCCGCGAACATGACCGTGCCGCCGCCGAGAAGCAACAACAGTGAAGTTCCGAGGTCAGGCTGCTTGAGCACGAGCGCGGTGGGCACAAGAATGATGACGACAGGAACCGCAACCCAAATCGGGTGAGATGTTTTGCTGATCGGGAGCCAGTCGTAATAGCTTGCCAGAAATACGACGAGCGTAATCTTGGCCAGTTCCGAAGGCTGGAGCTTCATGAAACCGAGGTCAATCCAACGCTGAGCACCCATGCCCACATGTCCGAAGAGTTCGACATAAAAGAGCAGTAGAAGCGCGATGAAGTACCCCAAAGCTCCAAGGCTTCGCCACAACCAAATTGGTGTTACGGCAACGATCAACATGAGGACCATGCCGAAACCAAAGCGCTTGAGCTGTGGCTCCATCCATGGGGTCACACTCCCGCCTGCAACAGAGTAGAGCATCAAAAAGCCAGCACAGGCCACCGCGATGAGCAAGATCACAATCGGCCAGTTGAAGTAGAGCAATTTGCGAATGCCCGTCGGCACATACTTGGTGTTGTACTCTAAATAGCTCATATCCGCCTCTACGCTCGGTTCGCGAAAGGCAATGAGCCGGGAGCGACGTGGTTCTTGATCCGCATTTGCTGTTCCGAGATGCGGCCACGCACATCAGATGGATAGGCATCAAGCGGCGGCGTGCCTTCGTAGAGCGCTTGGAGCATGATATCACGTGCGATGGGCGCTGCCGCCGTTGAACCGCCTCCACCGTGTTCGACGACAATTGAGATCGCGTACTTCGGGTTGTCGACCGGCGCGAATGCCACAAAGAGCGCGTGGTCTCTGCGCTCCCAAGGTAGGTCTTCGTTACTTGTTACACCGCGGGCGCGCTCTTCGGCGGTGATGCGCCGAACCTGAGATGTACCCGTTTTCCCGCCAAGACGCATGTCTGAGGCAACGATTCTGGAACGATAGGCCGTGCCACGGGCGTTGTTGCTCACTGCGTCGAGCGCATTGCGCAGCTTGCGCAGGGTATTCTCGTTGAGGTCCAAGTTTTCATTACCTTGGATATCTTGTTCTACCCCGTCGATCGTCTTGACGAGACGTGGGACGATGTTGCGACCTGTTGCGACGCGCGCGGTCATCACAGCAAGCTGGAGCGGGGACGAAAGCACATAGCCTTGCCCGATCGAGGCGTTCACTGTGTCACCAATCCGCCAGTCTTCACCGCGTACAGCAGTTTTCCATTCTTTGTCGGGCGCGAGCCCTTCGGAAACTGCAGACAATGGAAGGTCATGTCGTACCCCAAGACCGAGCTTTCGCGCCATCGCCGCAATCTTATCGATGCCGACGCGCTGTCCCACTTCGTAATAGTAGCAATCGCAGCTTTGCTTGAGGCTTTCATGAAGATCGACATTTCCATGACCCGAAGATTTCCAGCAATGGAAGCGGGTGCCCGATACTTCGGTGAAGCCTCGGCAATAAATAGTCTCTTCTGGGTCAAGCACACCGTCTTCTATTGCGGCGAGTGCGGTTACGATCTTAAAGGTCGAACCTGGGGGATAGGTACCTTGAACCGCTTTTGCAGCAAGCGGCCTGAAGGTGTTTTCATTCAGCTCAGTCCAGTCTTTGACAGAAATTCCGCGAACGAAAAGGTTCGGGTCAAATGTCGGTGCCGAGGCCAAAGCTCTGATGTCGCCGTTTTCAAGGTCGATCACCACCGCGCCGGCTGACTCACCATCGAGGCGTGCTTCGACATAGGCTTGTAGCTCGGCATCGATGGTAAGTTGTATGTCTGAACCCGGCGTACCTTCTTCGCGATCAAGTTCGCGCATTACGCGTCCTAGAGCGTTAACTTCAATACGCTTTGTGCCAGCTGAACCACGCAGTGTGCGCTCTAGCTTGTTTTCGACCCCAGTCTTGCCAATCTGGAATTTTGGAATCTGAAGCAGTGGATCTTTGTCATCGATCCGACTGAGATCATAGTCGCTCACAGGTCCTACGTACCCAACGACATGGGCAAAGTCTGAACCACGCGGATAGATACGGCTGAGGCCAACTTCGGGCACAACACCCGGAAGTGCGGGGGCATTAACAGTGACGCGGGCAATGTCGTCCCACGTCAACCGTTCGGCGAGTGTCACAGGCACAAACGCAGAACGGCGTTTCATTTCTTCGAGCGCGCGTTCTACGTCAGCGTCATCCAAAAGAACCAGTTTGCGGAGCCTATCAATTACTGCCTGAACATCGCCGGCATCTTCGCGGATCATTACGATGCGATAATTTTGCTCGTTTCCTGCGAGCAAAACGCCATTTCGGTCGTGAACAAGACCGCGTGCAGGGGGCAAAAGTCGGATGTTCACGCGGTTCTCTTCGGCCAAGAGTCGATATTGGTCCGCCTGTTCGATCTGCATCGAACGCATCCGCGTTACCAATGTGCCCGCGACTGCAAATTGCGCACCGCCAAGGATGAGAGCACGGCGGCCAATGATGCTGGCGCTTTCGGCTGAATCCTTTGGTGGTCTCTTCACAGTGGTTTCCCTCGGGTGTCGACTTCCCCACGCGCTGGTTTGCGCAGCCCTAGCGCAACCTGTAGGATACCTGCGACGAGAGGATAAAAAGCAGCGGTCATGACCAATTGTAGCAGAGTTAGGCCCAAGGGCGCCATCGGTGTAAAGGTCACAAATAAGATAGCTCGGTAACCGACTGTGATGGCCACAAGTGTTGCCGCGATGACCATCCACTCAAGGATGAAAGGAAGGTTTCGCATTCCATCAGTCTGGCGCCTAAGTATATCCGTCGCGATCAAGACGACCGCACTATAGAGCCCTGGCGGGCGCATCAATAAAAGGTCCGCTGCAAAAAACAGGATTGCGATTGCGAAGAACGGGACAAGGTCAGGGCGCCTTGTGACCCAGGCCAAAGTAACGCTGATGAAAATGTCCGGAAATGGAACTGCAATGGGTTCGGTTCCGAGCGGGAGCATTCGGAGCACCAAGACCGCAAACCCAATCCCAAGGTACGAAACGACCCCAAGCCAAACTCGCGTGATCGGTGCTTCAACCATCTGGATTCGCTTGTGTTTCGTCGGTTTCGAGTGTTGGCCCCATGACCTCGAAAGAGGGCTGGCTGCTCTCGATAAGTGAACCCGTATCTACAATGCTTTCACGCCCCTGATTGCGTAAGACACGCAGAAATTCCAAGCGCTCGAAGTCAGCGGTTAGGCGAACGCGAAGACGCCGATCTGAGCCCAAAACGACCTGTCCAACCAGCAAATCTGGAGGGAAGACATCTCCATCTCCCGATGACACGACACGGTCGCCGGGACGCACTTGATCGGGGTCTTCGAGAAACTCGATCGGAGGTGCTAGAGTATTGTCACCTGCCAAAATTGCGCGTTGGCCCGAGGGCTGAATTGTGATCGGGATCGTGCTGGAGGTATCAGAGAGAAGGATCACCCTGCTCGTTTCTTGGCCAACGCCCGCAATTCGACCGACAAGACCAATGCCGTCCATAGCCGCCCAGCCGTCAACGATTCCGTCTCTCGCGCCCACGTTCAAAAGAACTGACTGACGAAAAGGCGAGCCACTGTCAGCCAGTACGATGCCAGTGATATATGTGAGCTGAGGATCAAGGCTAACCTTGTTCAAGTCGCGCAGCTTTGCGTTTTCTTGCTCAAGCTGGAGCGCAGCTTCTTTCCAAGCTTTCATCGTCTGGAGTTCACGGCGAAGGTCGCGGTTCTGCTCGACGAGACGCTGATAGGAGCGGAAATCAGTGACCAGATTAATTGTTCCGGTCACCGGAACCATCATCCAATCGAGCGAGGGGACAAAACGATCAACGACGGCGGCCCGAAAGCGTTCGACGCGGGGGCTGTCAACGCGCCAGACTACAAAAAACGCAGTCAGAATGAGAAGAACCACTCCCGTCAAAAGACGACGGAGTGGTCCAAAATAATCTTCTTTCTGACGCGGATCACGTGCCAAGCGGAAGAGCTCTCCCTTTGATGTTTTTTGTCAGCGTTTAGCTGTCGTAATCGATCACGTGGCGAAGTTGCTTTTCGTATTCAAGCGCTTTGCCAGTGCCCATTGCTACGCAGTTAAGCGATTGATCAGCAACAGAAATGGCGAGGCCAGTCTGCTCGCGCAGCGCAAGATCAAGCTGTCCGAGAAGAGCGCCGCCACCCGTAAGCATGACGCCGCGATCAACGATATCCGCGGCAAGATCTGGCGGCGTTGCTTCCAAGGCAACCATAACCGCTTCGCAAATTTGCTGAACGGGTTCGGCGAGCGCTTCAGCAACTTGTGCTTGGTTGATCTCGGTTTCCTTCGGTACACCGTTCAGGAGGTCGCGACCACGGATTTGCATCGATGCGCCGCGGCCATCATCAGGCATTCGAGCGGTGCCGATCGAGGTCTTCACGCGCTCAGCGGTGGATTCACCGATAAGGAGGTTATGCTGACGGCGTAGGTAATTGATGATCGCTTCGTCCATGCGGTCACCGCCGACGCGGACGGAACGTGCGTAAACGATGTCGCCGAGTGAGAGAACGGCGACTTCGGTGGTGCCGCCGCCGATATCAACAACCATCGAGCCAGTTGGGTCAGTGATCGGCATGCCTGCGCCAATTGCAGCAGCAATGGGTTCGGCGATAAGACCAGCGCGGCGCGCACCTGCGGATAGTACCGATTGGCGGATTGCACGCTTTTCGACGGGGGTTGCGCCATGGGGTACGCAAACGATGATCTTTGGCTTTGAGAAGGTCGTGCGCTTGTGGACCTTGCGGATGAAATGCTTGATCATCTCTTCAGCAACATCAAAGTCGGCAATTACGCCGTCACGCATTGGGCGAATGGCCTCGATCGAACCGGGAGTACGGCCTAGCATCAACTTGGCGTCTTCACCGACCGCAAGAACTTTTTTAACGCCGTCTTTCACGTGGTACGCGACGACTGACGGTTCCGAGAGGATAATACCTTTGCCTTTGACGTAAACGAGCGTGTTTGCCGTGCCGAGGTCAATCGCCATATCCGACGAAAACAATCCTCCAAAACCAACCATCTTGGCTCTTCCTATCTCTTGAATAGTTCAACTCTCCCCGATTCTTAAAACCAGAGGATGCGTTGGGTTATAAGAGGGAACTTCAAATAGCGAAAGAGCACTTCCCAGACATCTGCGTGAACTTGCCAGTTCGGGGGTGATTCAGGCTTTCTGAAAACAGCAGCCTGAGAGGGTGTATATATATAATGTATATATGTACCCAAAAACCTGTGGGCGCGATATGTTGTGGAGAGGTCGATTTGGGATCGTCTTTGCTGCATGTGCATAAAAATAAGGGGTCTCAGAAATTGTTCAAACTTTTTTCGAATTTCCATCATTTTGTGCTTGCGACTCCGTGATGGTCTCCGTAAAAGCCCCTTCACCGGCGGCGCTGATGCG
>JAYPUF010000067.1:0-12084 GCA_038133925.1 Marivivens sp.
GACCGCCCGAAAACTCGTGCGGATAACGGTTCACAAGGTTCGGCAAAAGCCCGACCCGCTCCATCAAGTCTTGCACACGCTTGCGCACCTCTGACTTGGGAAGGTTTGGTTCATGGGTGATCAGAGGCTCGGCGATGATCTCGCCAATGGTCATGCGCGGGTTGAGCGCGGCCAGCGGGTCTTGAAACACCATCTGTACATATCGCCGATGATGACGCCGCGCCTCTGGCGTCATGCGCAAAAGGCTCTCACCCTCGAAAAGCACGTCGCCCCCGGTAATCGGAGCGAGACCGCAAATCGCGCGGGCAATGGTGGATTTGCCAGAACCACTTTCGCCAACAACACCCAGACATTCTCCTGGGTTCACATCAAAACTCATGCCCCCCACAGCATGAAGCGACTTATGCGGCGTCCACGGCCAAGCGCCAGAAGGTTTGATGTCGAATGTCACCCGAAGGTCACGAACCGAAAGAATGGGATCAGACATGACTTAGCTCCTCAATCGGCACATGACAGGCACGGCGATGCTCGCCGCCTGAAATCGCGGGTTTCATGGTCAAGCACACATCCCGAACTTCGGCACAGCGCGGCGAGAACGGGCACCCCGCAGGCAGACGCGACATGTCCGGCGGCTCACCTGCAATCGCCAAGAGAGCCTCGTCCTTGCGGTCGAACCGTGGCACGGCACGCAAAAGCCCGCGCGTGTAGGGATGGCTCGGACGGGCAAAAAGGGCCTCGGTCTCGGCCTCTTCCATCACCTGCCCGCCATAAAGAACCAGCGTGCGGTCACAGAACCCCGCCACAACCCCAAGATCATGCGTAATCAGGATCACAGCGGTGCCGAACTCCTTACGGATATCGCCGAAAAGCTCCATGATCTGCGCCTGCACTGTCACATCCAAAGCCGTTGTCGGCTCGTCCGCGATCAGGAGTTTAGGGTGGCACAATAGTGCCATCGCGATCATGATCCGCTGCCGCATCCCGCCCGAAAACTCGTGCGGATACATGGTAATCCGCGCCTTGGCATCGGGAATGCGTACGGCGTCGAGCATCTTGGCCGCTTCATTCACAGCGTCCTTTTTGCTCATCCCTTTATGAAGCTGGAGCACCTCCGCCATCTGGTCCGAAATCCGCATATAGGGATTGAGCGAAGTCATCGGGTCCTGAAAGATCATCGCCACTTCGTTGCTTCGAATGCGGTTCAGATCTTTGCGCGACATAGTGAGCAAATCCTTGCCCTCATAGAGCGCCTGCCCCCTCGCCTTGCCGTTACGTGCCAAAAGGCCCATTGCGGCAAAAGCCGTCTGGCTCTTGCCCGACCCGCTCTCACCGACAATGGCAAGCGTCTCACCCTTTTCGACTTCAAACGATACCCCATTGACGGCATTCACCGCGCCATCGCCGGTCTGAAATTCGACCCGAAGGTCTTTGATCTGCAAAAGGCTCATGGCTTAGCGGTCCTTGGGGTCAAGAGCATCACGCAGGCCATCCCCCACAAAGAAGAAGGCATAGAGCGTGATGAGGAAGAAAAAGAGCGGGAAACCAATCATCCAAGGCGTGCCAAATCCAAGCTGGCTCGCACCACCTGAAATCAGCGCCCCAAGCGAGGTCATAGGTTCCTGAATGCCGAGGCCAAGGAAGCTGATAAAGCTCTCCGTGATGATAAGCTGCGGAATGAGCAAGGTCGCATAAACGATCACGATGCCCGCCAAATTAGGAACGATGTGGCGCAAGATCACTGTAAAGGGTTTCACACCTGTTGCGACTGCGGCCTCAACGAATTCCTTGTTCTTGATGGTGAGCGTCTGCCCCCGCGCAATACGCGCCATATCAAGCCATGAAATCAGGCCCACCCCGACGAAAAGCATCACCATTGAGCGGCCAAAGACCACAAGCAAAAGGATGATCACGAACATGAAGGGAATAGCGATGAGGATATCGACGATACGCATCATAACGCTGTCGATCCGCCCACCCATATAGCCTGCGAACGCGCCATAGAGCGTGCCGACAACGACGGCGACAAGGCTCCCGATCACACCGACGAGGATCGAAATCCGAGTGCCTTGAACAACACGCGTATAAAGATCGCGCCCCTCTTGTTCGAGGCCAAAGAAATGTCCGTTTTCAATACTTGGCACACCAAGGTTTTTGATGTCTCGACGAAGCGAAAAATCCACGAAATCGGGTTCATGCGAGCTTAGGTACTGCCCGAAGAACGCAAAGATAAGGACAAACCCCAAAAGAAAGAGGCTGATCAAAGCGGCGCGGTTGCGAATGAAGCGTCGGAACGCATCGTGCCAAAGGCTCCGTCCCTTGATCGCTTGGCTGCTGGCCACGTCCATAAGCTGATCTGCTGTTGTGCGACTGAACATGGTGCCCCCTTAGTAACGGATTTTGGGGTCGATCCACGCGTAGAGCAGGTCGACAATCAGGTTAAAGAGAATGGTCAGCGCCCCCATGAGGATCGTGATCCCCATCATCACCGAATAGTCTCGGTTAAAGGCTGCGTTGACAAAGTAGACACCAATCCCGCCGGTCGAGAAATAGCTGTCCACAATGACCGAACCCGTCACCATTAGAACAAAAGCAGGTCCAAGATAAGAGAGCACAGGAAGCATCGCGGGCTTAAGCGCATGGCGTAAAATAATCCGCGTATCCGACAGGCCTTTGGCCCGCGCGGTGCGGATGAAACCACTGTTGAGCACCTCAAGCATCGACGACCGCGTAATCCTCGCGATGGACGCCATATAGGAGGTGGAAAGCGCAATTACAGGAAGCACAAGGTACTGAACCTGACCACCATTCCAGCCCCCACCTGGGAGCCAACCGAGCCAGAGCGTAAAGACAATCACCAGCATGGGCGCCATGACAAAGTTCGGCAAGGACTGCGCCCCGATAGAAATCCCAACGGCGAGATAATCGATCCACGTATTATGACGGATCGCGGCAAAGACCCCCAAAGTCACGCCAACAATTACGGCAACGACGAACGACCAAAAGCCGTATGTGAGCGTCACTGGGAAGCCCTGCGCAATGATGTCATTGACGCTTCGGTCTTTGTATTTGAACGACGGTCCAAAGTCGAAATGGGCAACCACGTTCCAAACGTAGTCAACGATCTGCTTCCAATAGGGCTGATCTAATCCGTATTTCGCTTCGATGTTGGCAAGCACCTGTGGTGGCAACGGGCGTTCAGCGTTGAACGGGCCACCGGGTGCGGCGAACATTAGAATAAAGGAAATGACGATCAGAACGAGGATCGTCGGAATGGCGACCGCAAATCTGCGGGCGATAAAAGACAGCATCTCGGGACCTCTTACGGAAATGCTAATGGCCCGCGCCCCAACCAAGGGGCGCGGCACCGTTAAGCAATCGTCGCGTTATTCTGCGACTTTGTAGAGCTCGCGAGAGTACCAATTCTGTTGAACGTTATCGAAGGGCCAGCCTTTGACAGCATCATTCAACATGAAGTTTTCGGTGTAGTGATAGATCGGAATGATCGGAACATCGACCGAGATGATCTCTTCGATCTTGGTATAATTCGCGCTCGGATCCTCAAGGGTCTTCGCTTCGGCAAGCAGAGCATCAACTTCTGCGTTGTTGTAGCCGGCGTCGTTATAGCCCGAGCTCGAGTTCATCAAATCGAGGAAGGTCGAGGCTTCGTTATAGTCACCGCACCAACCAGCACGCGAAACATCGAAGTTGCCGTTGCCACGCTCTTCGAGGAAGGTCTGCCATTCCATGTTTGCCAGAGTGGTTTCAACACCAAGGGTTTGCTTCCACATCTGGCTTACAGCGATCGCGATCGACTTGTGCGATTCAGAGGTGTTGTAGAGAATCTCAAGCGAGATCGGGTTGTCCGAACCGTATCCAGCCTCGGCGAGGAGTGCCTTTGCCTTCTCGTTGCGCTCGGCTTGGGTCATGCCAGCAGCCTCAACAGTCGGAACCTCAAACCCAGCAGTTGCACCGGGGGTAAAGGTGTAGGCTGGGAACTGACCCGCAGACAGAACGTCCTCGACGATGATGTCGCGGTCAATCGCAAGGCTCAGAGCCTGACGCACACGCGCATCCTTGGCCCACTCGGGCGCGGTGTCACGCATGTTCATGTTGTAGTAATAGGAACACAGGCTCGGAACCGCGATGGCTTCGGTCGGATACTCTGCAACGAGGCTCGGGTACTGGCCCGGCGGAAGACCCTGAGCAGTCTTATCGATTTCGCCAGCCTGCCAGCGGGTGAGTGCTTGGGTCGAGTCATTGATGACCAGCATCACAACCTTGTCCATGATGACATTGTCTTTGTCCCAATAGGTCTCGCTCTTTTCGCGAACGAGACGCTCCTGAAGCACGCGCTCAGTCAGGACATAGGCACCGTTGCCCACAAAGTGCTCAGGCGTGATCCAGTCGTTGCCGAACTCTTCAACCACATGCTGCGGCACGGGGAACGTGGTTCCATGTGTCACCATCTGCGGGAAATAGGGGAGCGGCTGGGTGATGCGGACTTCAAGGGTCTTGTCGTCGATCGCTGTCACGCCAAGGTCGGTGATCGGCTTTTCGCCAGCGATCACAGCTGCGGCATTCTCGATGCTCATCAGCTCAATATACCACGAATAGGGCGAAGCGGTCTCTGGGTTCGCCGCACGCTGCCAAGCATAGACAAAATCGCCGGCGGTAACTGGGCTGCCATCGGACCAAACAGCGTTATCACGCAGGGTGAAGGTATAGGTCAGCATGTCGTCCGAGACTTCGTAACCCGTAGCAACGCCCGGGATCGGGTTGCCATCAGAGTCTTGGTTTAGAAGACCTTCGAAAAGGTCGCGCACAACGGCAGAGCCTTCAACGTCTTCTACAAGACCGGGGTCGATCGACGGAATTTCGTCGATGGTGGAATAGGTGAACATCTGTTCGGCGGCCAGCGCTTCGCCGGTAACAGGGTGAGTTGCACTATGGCTTTCTGCGTAAACCGCGGTGCCGATTAGGACCAGTGCTGCAGCGGTGGATGCTTTCAACGTGTTTTTTAGTTTCATGAATAGTCTCCCTGACTGGAGCGAGTTCAAACTCGCACTCATGTTTAATCGAAGCCCATAACCACGGGCGTCTGAACAAAACTTTTTTACTCTTTGATCAAAAACGCAAGGGTGGAAATGTGAAATTGCCGTTGCGTCACCTGATCATTAAGCCACAACCCTTGGGGTGCCTTTAGGTTCCAATGTTTTTATCCCATATTATTGCCTGAACGACTGTCATCTCCCGAACAAGAAAGACACTAAATATGGAAATGCTCGATCTGACCCAGCGCAAAGGGCTTCCCGATGCGCTTCGCGTGCTGCTAGAGACCTTCCCTCGCAAAGATTGGCAGAACGATCCGGGCTACAACGGACTGATTAGTTTTTGGCTTGAACGGCATCTGACATTCCGCCGCCTGTTGTCTGAAATGACGAATGAAACCATAGGCTTGCTCGACAAGAAGTTCGATGAGAGGCGCTTTGCAGGTCGCATCTCGAGTTATGGCTCAATCTTTGTAGAGCAACTCCACGGGCACCATCAGATCGAGGACCAACACTATTTCCCCGTCCTCTCCGAGCGCGATAGCCGACTCAAGCGCGGCTTCGATATATTAGACAAGGACCACCATGCACTTGACGGCCTTCTTAACGGCTTTGTCTCAAGTGCCAATCATACGCTCCAAAGCCTCGACGACAAAAACGCCCTTTTGACCGCTGCGGAAGCGTTTCGCCTAGATGTTGAGCGTTTGACAGGTTTCATTGATCGTCATTTGACCGACGAAGAGGACTTAATTGTTCCAGTTATACTCAAATACGGGACGCACGGTCTTTGAATTTGATCAAGTCTCAAAACTTGCGCTACAAAGGCGGTGAACACTGAAGGGGGTCAGAAATTGAACGAACAAATGGCAAAGATTCCGACCCACGAGTTGGTCTATCGCCAAATCCGTGAAATGATCCTTTGTGGCGAGCTTGAACCAGGGCAAGCAGTAACGATTCAAGGGCTGGTTTCGCACCTCGAAGCAGGCATGACACCCGTCCGCGAAGCCATCCGCCGCCTCACCGCCGAAAGCGCGCTCGTCTTCCAAGGCAACCGCCGCGTGAGCGTTCCTGTCCTCACTTTGGACGAGTTAAACGAACTCGCCTTTGCCCGTCTCGCCATTGAACCGCAATTGGCGTTCTGGGCGACAGCAAAACTAACCGTCGAGCAGATTGGACTTATCGAACGGATCGACCAAGATCTGAACAACGCCATCGCGCGTGGTGATGTGCGCGATTACCTCTACTATAACTACCGGTTCCACGCCCAGCTTTACGCCGTTTCAGGCGCAGAAATCCTTGTGTCTATCGCGGACTCCCTGTGGCTTCGGATGGGACCAAGCCTGCGTGTCATTTGTGGTCGTTATGGCACGACAAACCTACCCGACATGCACGCAGATGCCCTTGCCGCTATGAAGCGCGGCGACGCCCAAGGCGTCATGGATGCGATCAAAGCCGACCTCGAACAAGGGATCGACCAAGTGCGCGCCTCGCTCCTTGGGGCTACAAACGGTCTCTGAGAGAGAACCAAAGCATCCCAAGGACCAAGAGCGGTGATCGCAACAGCGCGCCACCCGGAAACTTTGGCGTCGGAACCTTTTGCATCAAATCAAACCGTTCTGCCTGTCCTGCGATGGCTTCGGACGCCAACTTGCCTGCCAAGGTCGCCATCGCGACCCCGTGCCCAGAATAGCCTGACATCGAGAGGATATTGCCTGACAAGCGCTCGAAATGCGGCATACGGTTCAGCGTAATTGCCAGCGTCCCGCCCCAAGCATAGTCAATCTGCACATCCGCGAGCTGAGGATAAATCTCGGCCATGCAAGGCCGCACCAGATCGTCGATCCGCGCAGGGAACTTATAACCATAAGTCTCGCCGCCGCCAAAAAGCATGCGATTGTCTGCGGAAAGGCGAAAGTAATTGATTACGAACTTTGAATCAGCAACCGCCTCTTTATTAGGAAGAACTGTTGAAAGTTGTTCATCAGACAAAGGTTCGGTCGCTACAATGTAGTTGTTGATCGGCATGACCCGCGCAGCGACCTGACCTTCAAGTCCGCCAAGATACCCATTCGCGCCAAGAACGACAAAACGGGCTTTGACCGACCCCTTGCCCGTTCGAACAGTTGCCGGCTCACCACGCACGATTTCCGTCACGCGACTTTGCTCAAAGATGCGAACGCCCTTGGACCTCGCAGCTTTGGCAAGGCCAAGCGCAAACTTTAGGGGATGGATATGGCCGGAGCCGTAATCAACACTCCCGCCATGATAAAAGACCGAACCGGTGCGCGCGCGGATTTCTTCGCGGGACAGTTTTTCGACCCGTTCGTATCCGTATTCTTCGCGGAGCTTTTCGACATTCGCATGCGAGTGCTTCACGAACCGCGCACGGTGGTCGGCATGTATGACACCGGGAACCCATTCGTAATCAATCTCGTGTGTCGCCGCGAGATCATGGATCAACTGAACAGAAGACTGGGACAATTCCCAGAGAGCGCGGGCATTCGTTTTGCCCATCATCGCTTCGAGCTCATCCTGCTCGAGCCGTTGCCCACCCGACACTTGGCCACCGTTGCGCCCCGATGCGCCAAAGCCCACGCGCTGCGCCTCGATCAGCACCACATCATAGCCCAGCTCTGCAAGGTGAAGGGCAGAGGACAGGCCGGTAAACCCGCCCCCAACAACACAAACATCGCAAGCAATCTCACCTGCGAGTTCAGGCTCTACTTCGGGGAGCGCGGCAGTCGCGGCGTACCAGCTCGACGGATAAGCGCCGAGCCGGTCATTGGCAGTCAAAAGGTCCATTACGGAGCCTCGAACATCCCGTCTTTGACGAGATCGGCATAGCATTCATCAAGCGACTTGCGGGCGCGCTTGATCAACTCATCGGCCTCTGCACGGGTCAGAACCAGCGGCGGAGCGATAATCATACGGTCTCCAACGTGACGCATGATGAGGTCATTCCCAAAGCACTTCTCGCGGCAGCGATAGCCGACAACACCAGGCGCGGTTTTGAACGGCGCACGTGTTGCCTTGTTCGGAGTCAGAGCAAGCGAGGCCATAAGACCCACGATCTTGGTCTCGCCCACCATCGGGTGATCGCCAAGGCTGTGCCAAAGCTCTGCCATATACGGCCCAATGTCGTTCTTAACGTGATCGACGATATTTTCTTCTTCGAGAATCCGCAGGTTTTCCAAAGCAACGGCCGCAGCGACGGGGTGACCCGAATAGGTGTAACCGTGGTTGAAATCGCCTGCTTCACCGACGACATTCGCAACCTCGTCACAGACGAGCGAAGCACCAATCGGCGCATAGCCCGAGGAAAGACCCTTTGCGATGGTCATGATGTGCGGACGAATACCAACGGTCTCGCTTCCGAACAAATTGCCCGTACGGCCAAAGCCGCAGATCACTTCGTCCGCGATCAGAAGGATTTCGTACTTATCGCAAATGCGCTGAATTTCAGGCCAATAGCTGTTCGGCGCAACGATCACGCCGCCCGCACCCATCACAGGCTCGCCAATAAAGGCCGCAACGTTTTCTTCACCAAGCTCTAGGATCGCAGCTTCAAGTTCCTGAGCACGCGCAAGACCGAACGCTTCTGGATCCATGTCACCGCCCTCAACCCACCAGTTCGGTTGGTTGATGTGGTGAATGCCGGGGATGATTCCACCCTGAGCGTGCATCCCTGCCATACCGCCAAGGCTCATACCTGCCATGGTCGAACCGTGATAGGCGTTCTTGCGGCTAATGACAATTTGCTTCGAGGACTTACCCTTGGCGTGCCAATACTGACGCACGAGACGCAGGTTGGTGTCGTTCGCTTCTGAACCGGAACCCGCAAAGAACACGTGGTTCAAATCACCCGGCGCCATTTCAGCGAGCTTGGCAGCCAGTGCGATCGCCGGAACGTGCGATGTCTGGAAGAACGTGTTGTAATAAGGAAGTTCGCGGATCTGCTGAGCCGCAACATCAGCAAGAGTGTCGCGGCCATAACCGATGTTCACACACCATAGCCCCGACATTGCATCAAGAATGCGGTGGCCTTCACTATCCGTCAGCCAGACGCCCTCGGCACGGGTAATAACGCGAGCACCCTTCTTCGCGAGCGCAGCGCCCGCCGTGAACGGATGCATATGGTGCGCAGCATCAAGTGCCTGAAGTTCGGCTGTTGGTGTATTATTGGTGATCTTTTTCATCGCACAATCCTTCTTGGATGGCTGGCAATTTCGGAGGAGTCGCGGCCCAAAGAATGAACCTTCGATTTGGGCCAAGGATATGAAGCTTAGGGGCAGTGTCAATCTATTTGATCAAATTAATTGACTCAATCCAAACACCTTACAACGCATGCAAATTACAGCCTCTGGTGGCAACCAAATCGCCCCCACTTTCAATGGTGGTCCCGTCCTATCGGGATGGATGAGGAAACCTAAATGATTCGATGTATCGATCTCGAAGAACATCGCTCAGGAGTGCGAAGGACGAAACCGTTCTGGAAATGCCCGCCAAATGGCCCATATCCCACCTGATTGCGGCTAGTCTGTTCGCCTTAAGCGATTTTTTTACGCGCCCCCTTGTTTTTTCCTGTTGCCTATGTGGGGATATTTGCAGCACTGGGCGCGAAAACGTTGCTTTAGTCGCAACTTTTGATCAAATTCTAAAAGTAAGGGTCACGCCCTGCACCAACACGGGAGAAAGACAATGAAACAATCCTGGCTGCCTATGGCTGCACTTCTCGCTTTTGGCGCGGTTGCCGCTTCTGCAGAAGAAGTCCGCGTTTACAACTGGTCGGACTATATCGACGAAGAACTGCTGTCCAAGTTCGAAGCCGAAACCGGCTATGAACTTGTTTACGACGTATTCGACTCGAACGAAGTTCTCGAAACCAAGCTGCTTGCAGGTGGTTCGGGCTATGACGTCGTTGTTCCGACCGGCACATTCCTTCAGCGTCAGATCCAAGCAGGCGCTTTCCAGCCCCTCGACTATTCTAAGCTCTCGAATGCTGGCAACCTGTGGGACGTAATCAAAGACCGTACCGCCCAGTACGACCCCGACAACGCTTACTCGATCAACTACATGTGGGGCACCACCGGTATCGGCGTGAACGTCGGCAAAGTAGCTGAAGTCCTCGGCGCCGACGCACCGATCGGCTCGCTTGCTCTGATCATGGACCCTGCGAACATGGAAAAGCTGGCGTCCTGCGGCGTGCATTTCCTTGATGCTCCGACCGAAATCATTCCGGCAGCTCTCGCCTACATCGGAGAAGACCCGGATTCGAAGGACCCCGAAGTTCTCGCCAAGGCCGAAGAGGCTCTCATGGCGGTGCGCCCCTACATCCAAAAGTTCCACTCTTCCGAATACATCAACGCGCTTGCTAATGGCGAAATCTGCGTTGCATTCGGCTGGTCGGGGGACATCCTTCAGGCACGTGACCGCGCTGCCGAAGCCGACAACGGCGTCGAAGTCGCCTACAACGCTCCGAGCGAAGGCGCGCTGATGTGGTTTGACCAAATGGCCATTCCGGTTGATGCGCCAAACGTAGAAGGCGCACATGCATTCCTGAACTTCATCATGGATGCAAACAACATGGCTGCTGCATCGAACTATGTTTACTACGCAAACGGCAACAAAGCTTCGCAGGAATTCCTCATCGAGGACGTGATCGGCGACACCGCGATCTATCCGGACGAAGCAACGCTCGCGAACCTCTACACCGTCACTCCGTTTGACGCCAAGGTTCAGCGTACCGTGACCCGTCTCTGGACCAAAGTTAAGTCCGGCCAGTAATCAATCAAAATCGCCCCGCGCCATGTTCTTTGGCGCGGGGCTATCTATTTGACGGAGCCCTTTTCGATGGCGCAATCCCCTCGCAATTCGTTTTCACATGCAACGACCGCTTTTGCACCTTGGAACGACCCGAACGCCCAACCGCTGATCCAATTCAAAAACGTGACCAAGCGTTTTGGGGACTTCACAGCCATCGACGACCTCACCATCGATATTTACGAGCGCGAGTTCTTTGCCCTCCTCGGCCCATCGGGCTGCGGCAAGACCACGCTCATGCGGATGCTTGCAGGGTTCGAGAACCCGTCAGAAGGCCAGATCCTTTTGAGCGGTAAGGACATCGTCCCCGTTCCCCCGAACAAGCGCCCTGTGAACATGATGTTCCAAAGCTATGCGCTCTTTCCCCACCTTTCAGTCTGGGACAACATCGCCTTCGGCCTAAAGCGCTCGGATATGCCCAAGGATCAAATCGGCGATCGCGTCGCTGAAATGCTCCGCCTGACCCGTCTTGAAAAATTCGCCAAGCGTAAGCCCCACCAAATTTCGGGCGGCCAGCGTCAACGTGTGGCTCTTGCCCGTTCGCTCGCCAAAGCCCCCAAACTGCTGCTTCTCGACGAACCTCTCGGCGCTCTTGATAAAAAGCTCCGCAATGAGACCCAGTTCGAGTTGATGGACATTCAGGAAAAGACCGGCACCACTTTTGTAATCGTGACCCACGACCAAGAAGAAGCCATGACTGTCGCCTCCCGCGTTGCCGTTATGGATCACGGCAAGATGATCCAAGTGGACACGCCCGCAGGCATCTATGAAAACCCCGCGTCGGTTTATGTCGCTGACTTTATTGGGGACGTGAATATCATTGAAGGCAAAGCGGCCAAGGTCACAAACGGGACGCTCGAACTGCATTACGCTGAGGGCGCAGAGTCAATCAAAGCAACCACCGATGCCGCAGTGACCGAGGGCCAGACGATTTCATTCGCCATCCGCCCCGAGAAAATCGCCGTCTCGACCGAACCGATGGCTGACCGCGCCAATCACGCGCAAGGCAAGATCATCGACATCGCTTATCTCGGCAACGTCTCGACCTATCACGTGCGCCTGCCTTCGGGTCAAATGATGTCTGCGCAAATGACCAACTCCCGCCGTCTCGCGCGGCGCGACTTCACTTGGGAAGACGAGGTCTGGCTGTCGTGGACAGACACGGCTGGCGTCATCCTGACCGAGTGAGGGCGGCATGATGAACCTACGCCGCCTC
>JAYPUF010000068.1:0-11924 GCA_038133925.1 Marivivens sp.
TCAGCCTATTCGCTTGAAGCACTTGAGAAACATGGCGCAATCAAGGGCACTCTCTTAACGATCCGCAGAATTGGCCGTTGTCATCCACTTGGCGGGTCAGGTTACGATCCCGTGCCTGAAAAGACCCACCGACATTAAACCAACCGCTAGAACCGAGGGCCGATGCCCAAAAGGTTTCTTGCTGCACAATCACTTCGGGACTAAAGCACTGCCATGCTTGACGAATGCGACGATATCCACCCGCTCTTTCACGGCGCGCCTAAAACCACCGAGTTCAAAAAGCTCCGCAAACGTATTGTTCAGAACGTGCGCGAAGCAATTGAACAATACGGTATGGTTGAGCGTGACGCGCGTTGGCTTGTCTGCCTATCGGGCGGCAAGGACAGCTACACGATGCTCGCGATTCTTTATGAATTAAAGTGGCGTGGGCTTCTTCCTGTCGATCTTCTCGCCTGCAATCTAGATCAAGGTCAGCCCGGCTTCCCAGCGACGGTCCTGCCGGCGTTTCTCGAAAAAATGGGTGTGCCGCACCGGATCGAATACGAAGACACCTACTCTATCGTTAAAGATAAAGTCCCCGAAGGCCGCACTTACTGCGCCCTTTGCTCACGCCTTCGCCGCGGGAACCTTTACCGTATTGCGCGCGAAGAAGGATGCTCTGCCGTCGTTCTGGGTCATCATCGTGACGATATTCTGGAAACCTTCTTTATGAACCTGTTTCACGGTGGCCGCCTCGCGACTATGCCGCCGAAGCTGGTCAATGAAGAAGGGGATCTTTTCGTCTATCGTCCACTTGCGCATGTGGCCGAAGAAGACTGTGAAAAGTTTGCCAAATCAATGAACTACCCAATAATCCCCTGCGACCTTTGCGGCTCACAAGACGGGCTTCAGCGTCAACAGGTCAAAGGCATCTTGGACGGTTGGGAAAAGAACCGACCAGGTCGGCGTCAAGTCATGTTCCGCGCCCTGATGAACACACGGCCTTCGCATCTCTTGGACCCAAACCTGTTCGACTTTAAAGGGCTCGAACTGAATCCAAAAGATCGAGACAATTCGAGCGATATTCCCGACCTCCGTTAACGGCTATGTCAAACTGATGTTCCTAATTTGTCCCAGTCACTCTTGGCTGGGCCAATAGGAAATCAGAAGATGAAAAATAAGCGAAATCGCCTGATCGCGGGCGTGCAAACTCTCAATACGACAAAGAACAAGCGGCTGGCTCTGCTTGCATCAATGCCCGTCGGGTTGGGGGTCGCCTATGCGCTCGGAGGCGCGACCGCTACTGCGGCGGCGGCAGTAGCTTTTCCAGCCGCACTTGCCCTCGGTCCACTCAGCAAAGGTGTTCAAGAGCCGAGCAAAGATTGGCTTACAGGTCTCATGCTCCGCGATTGCGCAATTAAGAAACTGGATGTGAACCTAGCCACTTCGGCGAGAAAGGGGTTTGCCACAGGTGCAATCGTCATCGAAATAGATCGCTTCCGTGTCATTGAAGAGAAGCATTCGCGACCCTCGGTCGAGCTTCTTCTTCGGATTGTAGCTGACAGAATCCGCGCCTCAGTTCGCGAAAGCGATGACGCCGTGCGTTTGGATGGGGCTGTATTTGGCGTTCTTCTTTCTCCAATTCGACGCCTTAATCTTGAGGCGGCAATCCAGCTTTCAGCACGTATTCAACAAGCAATCGCAGCGCCAATTCCAATTGATGGCGCGAATGTCTATCTTACGGCGTCTGCGGGATTCTGCCTTGCCTCTCGGGTTCCGGACCCCACTGGCGAAAAGATTCTTCAGGCCGCAACCACCGCTCTTATCGAGGCCCAGCGCCACAGCCCAGGTGCCATCAGGAGTTATTCCGATGCCATGCAAACGAGAATTACGAGCAGAAGCGATCTGATCGCTCAGGTCAGCGGAGCAATGGAGCGCGGGGAGATTAGGGCATTCTTTCAACCTCAAGTCGCGACCAAATTTGGCGAACTTACAGGCCTTGAGACTCTCGCGCGTTGGAAACATCCCGAACGCGGCTTGATCCCGCCAATCGAGTTCTTGCCCGCACTGGAAGAAGCGGGACTTATGGATAAGCTGGCCGAGATAATGGTCCGAGATGCACTTGGCGCGCTTTATGATTGGGATAGGCGCGGTCTCTATGTGCCGCGGATTGGGGTCAACTTCTCGAGCACAGAACTCAGAGACCCCGGATTGGTCGAAAAGCTCAAACTAGAACTGGATCGATTCGAACTCGAACCTTGTAGACTCGCCGTCGAAGTCCTCGAAACAGTTGTTGCTGAACACGAAGATGACCAAGTGATACAGAACCTTTCAAAGCTTGCCGAGTTAGGCTGCCGACTGGATTTGGATGACTTTGGCACAGGGCATGCCTCGATCACTTCTATCCGGCGCTATAGCATCGAGCGGATCAAGATCGACAGAAGCTTTATCACGCGCATCGACCAAGACGCAGAGCAACAGAAAATGGTTGCCGCAATCCTGACGATGGCTGAACGGCTTGGCCTCGAAACACTTGCAGAGGGCGTCGAAACCGCTAGTGAACATGAGATGCTTGCCACCCTAGGATGCGGTCACATTCAAGGTTTTGGAATCGCTCGCCCCATGCCGAAAGAGGAAACTGAAACATGGATCCGAACACATCTTTCAGCTCATCGCCCCCGACTTCACGCAACTTAGGTTCACAACTAGGTCTACTATGCCCCGAAAGAGGTGATTTTCACTGAAAACCGCTTGACCTTTGGTGCCCTGACCTATTGAACCGCCCTATCATTTCTAACGCGAAAACGGCGGTTCAGATGGACGATCAGAACAAGAACCTAATCTTCGCGACAGCGCTTAGCTTTGTCGTGATCCTTGTATGGTTCTGGCTATTCCCACCCGAAGAAACGGCAAACACGGTTGATCCCGCAGTTGCCACAGAACAAAGCGTTGCTGATGCAACTCCAGCTGTTGAAACGACAGCTTCCACGGCAACAGATGGCGAGGCTGCCGTTGCCGAGGCTCCCCGTGTCGAGATCGAGACCCCGAACCTTGCAGGTTCGATTTCGCTCTTGGGCGGACGCATCGACGACATTTACCTAAGCCAGTACACGCTGACTTTGGATGAGAACTCCGACACTGTGCGCCTCATGCGTCCTGTCGGCGAAAACGATGCATATTACGCAGCCTTCGGCTGGGCTGCCGCTGAAGGTATCTCAGCAGATGCGGTGCCTGGTCCCGATACTCTGTGGAGTGTTGAAGCAGGTGAAAAGCTGACGCCGACATCGCCTGTGACCTTGGTTTGGGCAAACGGTTCGGGCCAAACATTCCGTCAGACCTACTCGGTCGACGAAAAGTTTATGTTCACAATCTCGCAGTCCGTCGAAAACGCTACGGGCGAGCAAATCGCGCTTCGTCCATATGGCCTTCTACGCCGCGTGACCGAGCCCGATGGCCTCAAGAACTTCTTCGTGCTTCACGAAGGTCTCGTGCGCATGTCGGACGGCGTTCTGGAACAGACCAAATACAAGAATATCCGCAAGTACGACGTAAGCGAGCTGGACCAGACCCAAGCTGAGCGTATCGAAGTGGCTGATAAAGGGTGGATCGGTTACACCGACCACTATTGGATGACCACGATCATTCCAGCTCAGGACACGCCGTTCCGCTCGGTTTCCAAGTACTTCGAGAGCCGCGATCTTTATCAGGTTGAAGCAGTTCAGCCGGTTCAATCACTCGCAGCTGGCGCAGCGACTTCGGTCGAGACGCGTCTTTTTGTTGGTGCAAAGGAATGGGAAACCATCCGCGACTATCAAGATGAAGCTAACGTTGACGGGTTTATCGACTCGATCGACTGGGGCTGGTTCTTCTTCCTAACCAAGCCGATTTTCTGGCTACTCCACACACTCAATGGCCTAATTGGCAACATGGGTTGGTCGATTGTGGCTCTTACCATCACGCTAAAAGCGCTCGTTCTGCCGCTAGCATACAAATCGTATGTCTCCATGGCGCGCATGAAAGAGCTTCAGCCCGAGATGGAAAAGCTCAAAGAGCGTACAGGGGATGATCGTGCTGCGCTTCAGCAGGGCATGATGAAGCTCTATAAAGAGAACAAGGTTAACCCTGCATCTGGTTGTCTTCCGATCCTGATCCAGATCCCGATCTTCTTCTCGCTCTACAAGGTGATCTTCGTCACAATCGAACTTCGCCATGCGGAGTGGATCGGCTGGATTCGTGACCTTTCGGCACCCGATCCTTCGTCGATCCTCAATCTCTTTGGGCTCTTCGATTGGGCAACGCCTGAACAGGGAAGCATCTTCTTCATCTTCTCACTCGGCATCCTACCAATCCTGCTCGGTATCTCGATGTGGCTCCAGCAAAAGCTGAACCCAGCTCCCACTGATCCGGCACAGAAGATGATCTTTGCATGGATGCCATGGGTCTTCATGTTCATGCTCGGTTCGTTTGCGAGCGGTCTGGTTATCTACTGGATCACCAACAACACGATCACCTTCTTGCAGCAGTACACGATCATGCGCAGCCACGGGCACAAGCCTGATGTGTTTGGTAATATCCTGTCTTCGTTCCGGCGCAAACCAGCCACTGCGAAAAAGTAAAACAGATCACCGCCCCGATTTCGGGGCGGTTTTCCTATGGGCGAGCGCTTTGCGCATCTGATATAAGAAACTCATGCAGCTAAATTTTTCTGAAGTCGAAACACCCGATGATGCAAGCCTCGAGACGGGGCGGCTTCTTTTTGCGGGCCCCGTAGATTTTCTCAAAGGCGTCGTGGCCATGAACGGTATGCCGCCTGCGGATCGCATCGAGGTCTGCTTTGCGGGTCGCTCAAACGTCGGAAAGTCGAGCCTTATCAATGCTTTGACTGGACGCAAGAACCTCGCCCGCGCTTCAAACACACCGGGTCGAACCCAAGAAATCAACTTCTTTACCGTGGGAGACGAACACTATCTGGTCGACCTTCCCGGCTATGGTTTTGCAAATGCTCCCGTTGCCGTCGTCGAGAAATGGCAACGACTCTTGAAACAGTATCTCTCGGGTCGCCCGACACTCCGCCGCGTCTTTGTCTTGATCGACTCACGACATGGCGCAAAGGCAGTCGACGAAGAGATCATGACGCTTCTCGATAAATCAGCTGTTACATTTCAGGTCGTCATGACCAAAATGGACAAGGTTAAAGCATCAGAGCGCGAAGAGTCGCTTGCCCGCACACGCGAAGCACTCCGACGTCACCCCGCAGCATTTCCTGAGATCATCATTACTTCGTCAGAAAAGGGTGATGGCGTCTCGACACTCCGCGCGATTATCGCGAACATTGATTAAAGCCTATCTGGAAAGGCAGGACCGTGAGGAAGCAGAATATGAACCGAGACTGGATCGCCACCGCCCGCACATTGTCGGAGGCTCTTCCCTATCTCCAGCGTTATTCAGGCGCGATCGTCGTTATCAAATTTGGCGGCAACGCTATGGGTGATGATGAAGCCATGGCGGATTTCGCACGCGACGTCGTATTGATGCGTCAGGTCGGCCTGAACCCTGTGGTCGTTCACGGTGGTGGCCCCATGATCAACGATTTGCTTGGTCGCCTGGGGATCAAGTCCGAGTTTGTCCGCGGCAAACGTGTGACGGACAAAGCCACAGTCGAAGTCGTCGAAATGGTGCTAACGGGTCTCGTAAACAAGCGCATCGTTCAGGCGATCATGGACGAAGGCGGACGCGCTGTCGGACTGTCCGGCAAAGATGACGATCTAATGGTTTGCGAAGCGGACGATCCAGAACTTGGATTTGTCGGCAAGCCCGTAGAAATGAATGTTCAGGTTCTGCACGATCTGTTTAATGCGGGCATCATCCCTGTGATTGCACCTGTTGCGACGGGGATGCAGCCAAACGAGACCTTTAACGTGAATGGCGACACCGCTGCTGGTGCCATCGCTGGAGCTCTCAAAGCTGATCGTCTTTTACTTCTTACTGATGTCCCCGGCGTCAAGGACGAGACGGGCGAGGTTGTCACGCAGCTTTCTCCCGAACAGGTGCGCGACATGATAGAACGTGGCGTGATTGCAGGTGGTATGATCCCCAAGACCGAAACCGCACTGACTGCAATTGAACAGGGCGTTCGCGCAGTTGTTATTCTCGATGGTCGTCTTCCGAATGCCAGTTTGCTCGAACTCTTTACCGAACACGGCGCAGGTTCGATTATTCGCTCGACCGAAAGCCGCGTTAAACCGCGCCGAGGATGAACGCGCGCCGTTCAGAAATTGAAGCCCTAGCAAACGCCGAGGCGTTGACCGTTTCTGGTATTGTTCAAAGCACAACAGAAAAGCCGCTCCCAAACGGGGCGGCCTCTTTGCTTTTGTTATCACCGCTGGAACCTGGGTTTTGGGGGCACTTCCAAAAATCGCCAGAGGCCTTGGACGGTGAACCTGATCCGATTGATCGCTGGTCCACACGGGTGATCAGTGCGCTCTCCGATACAATGAATGGAGAAGCCTTTTTCCCTTTTGGAGGTCCGCCTTATCACCCCTTCTATAGCTGGGCTCTTGCGAGTGGTGAAGTATACGCTTCACCAGTTGCGCTTTTGACATCGAAGCGTGCAGGCCTCTTTACATCGTTTCGCGGTGCGATCGCTCTTGCAGAGCGGATCGAGGGAGACTTGGTCCCCTCCCCTTGCCCAAGCTGCGCCGAGCCATGTACGACCTCATGCCCAGTGAGCGCGATGGGCCCGATGGGATACGACGTCCCGAAGTGCCACGCGTTTCTAGACACTGAGGCTGGGAAGGACTGTCTTATGAACGGGTGCCGCGCACGCCGTTCTTGCCCTGCGGGGGCGAACCGCCTCGCAGACCAATCCGCACATCACATGAGTTATTTCCACAGATGACCCTACGACTGATCCTGACACGACACGCAAAATCGGACTGGGGCAACCCCACGAAGGGCGACAAAGAACGCACCTTGAATGAGCGCGGCAAAGCAGATGCCCCAAAAATCGGTAATTGGATCCGCGCTATGGGCTTTGAACCCGAGCAGGTTCTCTGTTCGGCGGCGGTCAGAACACAAGAAACTCTCAAGGGCCTTGGATATACGCACGGACCTAAAATCACGGTTCTAGAGCAGCTCTACCTAGCTGAACCGGAAGAAATCATCCCCGAGCTTGCCAAGGTGGCCGCAACGACGGTTCAAGTCATCGCCCACAATCCCGGTATTGGTGCTCTGGCAAATGCTCTTTTAGAAGATGAACCCGAGCATCCAGACTTTTATCGTTACCCAACCGGTGCCACTGCCGTGATTGAATTTGACGGCGACGATTGGGGCCAAATTGGTGTGGGGCGGCTTGTGGCTTTCCAAGTACCCCGCGATCTTTGAGCTTTAGCGAACCAGCATTGGCCCAAGTGGCTTGCCCGCGCAAATGTGGACATGCAGGTGTGGCACTTCTTGGTGGCCATGTTCGCGGGTGTTCGCGATGGCACGAAAGCCATCCTCAACCCCTACGATTTTGCATACCTCAGCAATTGCCTTCATGAAACCGACCTGCTCGGCCGCAGTCGCTTCTATCGCAAAGTGATCAAGGCTCATGTAAGGGCCCTTGGGAATGACCAGCACATGGATCGGTGCTTGGGGCGCGATGTCTTCAAAAGCAAGAGCATGCTCATTCTCATAAACTGTCTTGTTAGGAATCTCTCCGCGCAAAATCTTTGCAAAGATGTTTTGATCGTCGTAGGCAAAAGACATTCGGGGCCTCAGTCGTAGAAAAGATAAGGGGTTTCAGCGATTTGTCGCGCCAAGTCTTTGCTGATGTCCAAGAACTCTTCAAGCACTTCTGTATTCTCTTCAACCGAGCCGCGTTCGCGAAGTTTGAAATGATCGGCAAAGTTGGCATCACGGATACGGTCGCTCTCGAATAGAACGTCATTCAGAACGGTCGGCAAAAGAAGCGCCATCGCTTCGGCAGACGTTTGCTCCCCTGCAAGACCAACACGTTTGGCATGACCCTCGAGATATTCAGTACTGAACTCGCAATCGATCTCCAAAAGCTGCGTCTTAGAGCGATCCGAGAAGAAATCCTGCATCAGGTCAAGGCTGGCAGTGTCGAGGCAAATGATAAGACGGTCTGTCTCATGGTAGTCAAAAAGCATGCGCATGAGCGCGCGGCGGTGACGGTGGCGCTTTTCTAACGTCTTCTCGATGCCACCGAGATCTGGAAGGGGTGTACTTTCCTCATTGAAGAGAAAATCAAGCGCAGGAACGTCGGTGAAATGTTTAATCGAGCCAATAAGACGCTTGGCCACGTGCCACTTTTTACAAGCGACGATCAAGAGCTCTCGTTCACGTCCGAGAGAGGTTTCAACCTCCCAGAAGCGTGGGGTGAAACGCCGCCCCATACGTCCTCGACCCGTCAGAAACTTGAAGAGACTACGACCTTCGTTCGAGATTTTGAAATCCTCGCGACCCGAGGCATAGAGGCGGCCGAGGCGGCGCTTTAGCTCCTTCGCCTCAGGGCTAATTTTACGCGCAAACAAGCAGTCCTGAGACAGCAACAGATCATAGTGATCGTTGTAGAAGGTTACAGGCATGCCATAGTCGGTAAACATCAGGAATGTGAGCGTGCGAGTCTCGATCTCTTTGTCGGGCACAAGGTGACGAACAAGCGTCTGAAAGAACGTCTCATCGGGGATCCAGCTGGTCGCGAAAAAGCGCATCACATCTTTGCGGTTCCGCGTGAACTCCAAAATCCATTCGATTGTGCGGCGGCGCAAGCACCACCATTGGCTACCGATTTGAACCTGAATATCGGCGGGAATACTCCGCGAAAGACCAAGCTTTTGTTGGGCCGCCAATGACCAATAAAAACGCCGCTTCTGCGTGCGTTCGTTAAAGAAGTGTCGATAGATCAGGCGTTCTTCTTTGATACCTGTCTTAATCCAATCGCTTTCAAAGAAGTCGAAGCTCTCAATGTAATCAACATCATGAGTATCGAGGAACCGTTTGGCGTATTTTGCTGACTTGATCGCCATGCAATCGCCCGACACCATGTAAAAGTGCGTCGCACGAGGAAAGGCCTCTACTGCGGCCTCGACGGCATAAAGCGTCGCCTGAACAAGGCTCCAAGCCCCCCAACCGCATTTGATTCGCTTCTTCGCGAAGGCGACATTAGGATTGTCCGACAGTGCAGAGCGAATCTTGTCGAAATGCGCTTTGGGCGCACGCGCGTCGAAGTGAATCGAAATGAAATCGCCCACAGCTGTAAGCTGCTGCGCCTGAAAGATGATCGCATCAGGATCCTTGTGACAGAGAAGAATGAATGCGATTTTGGCCATAGCGGAAACAATAAGGAGATTTTAAGCTCTTAGTTTATGCTTGATACCCTGAACAGCCGTTGAATAAACAGGCAAAGTTTGGTTTTTATACAAAAATATCAATCGCAGAGTGCAGGATTCAACCTGACCATTGCGAAATTGGAGGCGGTTTAATGGGTTTTCCCGGCACTTGGATGACTGAAAGCGAGAGCGTCGTTTATCGCGTCGTTCCTAAATGCGCGTGCTCGACCATTGGTCAGATTATGTTCTACTCCGATCATGGCGAGTTCTTTGACGGCGATATTCACGATGCTCAAGGCGGGCTCCACAAATGGTCGCTTGAGGCTAGTCAGCCAAAAATCACCGAGAACGTACAGAAACATAAATCATATGCGTTCACCTGCGTTCGCAATCCCTATACCCGTATCCTTTCGTCGTTCTTTGACAAGATTTGCGGCATCCAAAGAAACGGCAAGCGCTATCGTGGAAACCTTGTTCCGCTCTTGATCCAAAAGTATGGGATCGAAGTAGGTAGCCCCGAAGACAACTTCGAATTCGACCAGATCAATTCGTTCCGTCGCTTCCTTCTCTTTGCACGCGATACCATCAAATACCGCCGTCCTATGGATCCTGACATTCATTGGTCCGCAATGAGCGGTCACATTTCGACGTTCATTTGTAACGGCGGCACATACGACAACATCTTTTGGACTGAAAAGTTCAACGATGGCATGCAGTCCGTGCTCGATAACATCGACACGCCCAAGTTCGTCGATCTAAAGCAAATTCCGCGCTTTAACGAAAGCGAGGGCCACGGCCCAAAGCGACTACACCCCGTCGAAGACTATTTCGACGATTTATCGATGCACCTCGTCTATGAAATCTACAAAAAGGATTTCTTGCTCTTCAAATACGACTTTGAGAACCCCGCAAACAAAATGCCGATCGGGGAGATCGATCTCGCTGAGGTGCATGCCAAGCTTGGCAATTAAAGAAAAAGCCGGCTCTGAGCCGGCTTTTGTTTATGCGAGGTTCTGAGCGGCGAGGACGGCCTTTAGGTCACTCTGAGCACGTGGACCCATATGGCGAATGACTTCGCCCGCAACAGTGCAGCCGATGCGGCCGCATGTCGCCAGATCACGGCCCAAAGCGAGACCGTAGAGGAAACCAGCCGCAAAACCGTCACCGGCGCCGGTGGCATCCACGGGGACGATCTTTTCGACGGACACGTCGGCACGCTCTGCGCCTGCGATGATCGTCACCCCATCCCCAGAACGCGTACATGCGACGAGCGGACAGATCGCAGCGGTTTTGGCGAGTGCGGCCCCAAGATCGTCGGTTTCCCAAAGCGACTTTATCTCGTCTTCATTGCCGATCACGTAATCAAGCTCGTTCTCAATCAGACGCAGGAAGTCTGCACGGTGACGCTCGACACAGAACGGATCGGAAATCGCGATACCCGCTTTGCCGCCTGCACCGCGACATGCGCGCGCCATCGAAATGAACGCCTCTTTGCCTTTGTCCTTGTCAAAGAGGTAGCCCTCAAGAAATACGATCTCTGACTCGCGAGCGATGGTGAGATCCACGTCCTCAGGCCCAAGTTCAGCGGAAATTCCAAGGTACGTGTTCATCGAACGCTCGCCATCGGGCGAGACAAAAATCATCGAACGAGAGGTCGGAAGCTCGCCACCTGCAACGGGTGGGTTTACGAAACGCGTGCCATCTTCTTCCATGGCTTGCGCATAAAAGCGGCCCAAGGCGTCGTCATGTACCCGTCCGACAAAACCAGTGCGCAGACCTAGCTTGCCGATCCCCGCAAGTGTATTCGCGACAGATCCACCCGCCGCCTGCGTGCGACCCTCCATAGCGCCATAGAGGATTTCGGCGCGGTCACGCTCCACCAGCTGCATGATGCCCTTTTCGATGCCCATCAGCTCGAGAAAGCTGTCATCGGCTTTGGTAAGCACATCAACAATCGCATTGCCGATGCCGACAACCTGAAATTTTTTCATAGGTTCTTATCCTCGAATTCGCAGAGGTCGCGGATCAAACAGGCCGCGCATTTGGGTTTGCGAGCCACGCATGTATAGCGACCATGCAGGATTAGCCAGTGGTGGGCGTGTAGCTGGAAGTCGGCGGGGATATGATCTTCGATCGCACGCTCAACCGCATCAACATCCTTACCAGGGGCGATGCCGCTCCGATTTCCAACGCGGAAGATATGCGTATCAACTGCCTGCGCCGGTTGTTTCCACCACATGTTCAAAACGACGTTCGCTGTCTTACGCCCAACGCCAGGAAGAGATTGGAGCGCGGCGCGGGAACATGGAACTTCGCCACCATATTGATCCACAAGGATCTGGCTCATTTTAATGACGTTTTTGGCCTTTTGCCTAAAGAGCCCAATCGTTTTGATGTGCTCAGTCAGCCCTTCTTCTCCGAGAGCCAGCATCTTTTCTGGGGTATCGGCAATCTTAAAGAGCTCTTTGGTAGCCTTATTCACCCCTGCATCAGTCGCTTGAGCAGAGAGTGCAACAGCCACCACAAGGGTATAGGCATTCACATGATTGAGTTCGCCCTTCGGCTCGGCCTCTGCCTCGCGGAAGCGTGTGAAAATCTCGCGGATAGTAT
>JAYPUF010000069.1:0-11703 GCA_038133925.1 Marivivens sp.
CTGCCCCCCGTCTGCCTATGGCAGACGTCCCCCGGGATATTTTGAGCACAAAGGTAAGTTAGGTTTTGAGGCCCACGGCTGCGATGAGCCGTTCTGCTTCTTCTTCCAAAAGGCGTTCGCGCGCAGCGCCAAGGACCGGGACTTTTCCGACTTCAAGGAATAGTGGGGCGGCAAGGGGGGAAGGCCGCGTTAGTTTGCGGTGCTCAATCTGGCCGCGGGTGCGCTCGAGCATATCTTCGATCCGACTGAAATCCACGAGGCCGCGCATTGCTTCGTCTTTTGTGATCCTGAGCAAAAGGTGGTCGGGGTCATATTTTACGAGCGTGTCATACAGAATATCAGAGGAAAATGTGGCTTGTCGCCCTGTTTTGCGTGCTTGCGGGCTCTTGCGTTCGATGAGGCCCGAAATAGTCGCTGCAGCACGGAAAGTGCGCTTCATAACGGCATTCCCGGAGAGCCAATGCTCCAAATCTTCTCGGAGAATATGCGTGTCCAGTAGCGCTGCAGGAGAGGTTACCTCTTCCAGACCCCAGATAAGTGTCGCATAGTCGGTTGCAACAAAACCAAGAGGGTCCAAACCCATGGTTTCCATGCGCCGGGTTACCAATAGTCCGAGGGTCTGCTGCGCGTTACGCCCTGCAAAGCCATAGAGACAAATGTGGTGCCGGTTCTCAAATGGAAAGGTTTCGACAAGGATGCTCCCATTTTGCGGCATCGCAGAGACTTGGCGCTGAAGGTCGAGCCATTCTGACGTGTGGGGCGGAAGGTTAGGCCATGAAGGGGCGTTCAATATCGAAAGTATCCGCTCGCTTAGCCGAGTTGAGGTCGCAAACTTTGTGCCGTTGAAGGTCGCGACCTTCGGGGTTTTGGAAGCTGACCGTGATACTTCGACGGTCAGTTCGTGAAGACCTTCGTAGCGGACGATTTGCCCGCCTATTAAAAAGGTATCGCCTTGGGTGAGAGAGGATGCAAAGCCCTCTTCTATTTCCCCTAATGCCTTTCCCGCACCTCGCATGCGCACCTTTAAGGTATCAGTGTCCTGAATGGTGCCGATATTCATGCGGATATTGCGCGCGCTCCGTGGGTCGCGCAGATACCAAAGACCATCCTTGCGCTCGATCAGGCGTTTCCATTTGTCGTAGGCGCGAAGTGCGTATCCACCTGTTGCCACAAAGTCGAGGCAATCGTCGAAAGCGGCGCGACTAAGATCGCGGTACACGCCAACTGTTCGAATTTCTGCGAGGAGTTCATTCGCGTCAAAGGGGCCTGCGCAAGCACGGATTAAAATGTGTTGGCACAAAACGTCGAGCGGCCCGTAACCTTTCGGCTCGCCGTCAAGATCATGCGCACGGGCAGCTTCCAGAGCCGCGACGCATTCTACGACTTCAAAGCGGTTGGCAGGCACAAGAAGCGCCTTGGATGGGGCATTGTAACGATGGTTCGCGCGGCCGATCCGTTGGACGAGGCGCTTAACGTTTTTGGGTGCGCCGATCTGGATGACCAAATCTACGTCCCCCCAGTCGATCCCGAGATCAAGCGAGCCGGTGCAGACAATGGCTCGAAGTGAACCTTCAGTCATTGCGCGTTCAACCGTCTCGCGTTGTTCGCGTGACAGTGAGCCGTGGTGGATCCCAATTGGCAGGTTTTCTTCGTTCGCAAGCCAAAGGTTATGAAAGAAAATCTCTGCCTGTGCTCGTGTGTTATGAAAGATGAGCGTCGTTTTGTGGCGTTTCACTTCTTCGAGTACTGCGGGAATGGCGTGTTTTGCACCGCCTCCTGCCCAAGGTGGGGCCGCATCGGTGACTAGCATTGAGATGTCAGGTTCAGGACCTGGGTCGGCAAAGAGAATTTCGCAGCGCTCGGTCGCTGGTGCGATTTCAGTGGCCAATGTCTTTGGGGAATCGACCGTGGCCGAGAGCCCAACACGGCGAAGACCGGGGGCGAGTGTTTCAAGCCGAGATAGAGCCAGCATCAACTGGTCGCCGCGCTTGCTCTCGCTTAGGGCATGGACTTCGTCGATCACCACCCGTTTGAGGCCTGCAAATATGCGCGGCGCGTCCTCATAGCTAATCAGAAGCGCAAGGCTTTCAGGCGTAGTAAGAAGGATATGAGGTGGATCAGCGCGTTGGCGGCGCTTTGCGGTTTGGGTGGTGTCGCCAGTACGATCTTCGATCCGAATTGGGAGGTTCATGTCCGCAACCGGTTTAAGTAGATTTCGTTTGATGTCCGCTGCGAGTGCCTTAAGCGGGGAAATGTAGAGTGTGTGGAGGCCTTGGTGCTGGCCATCTGCGAGCTCAATCAAACTTGGCAGAAAGCCCGAAAGCGTCTTGCCTCCGCCCGTCGGCGCAATCATCAACATCGCCTTCGCTTGTGACTTTTCGATCATAGCGATTTGATGAGGGTGGGGGGACCAACCGCGCGATGTGAACCATGTGGCAAAGGCTTGGGGGAGCGATGTCATGACCGTCAAGGTGCATCCCAGCGCGCCAAGGTCAAGCGCTATGCGTCCTTCCGACACTAGACAGTCGTCACATCCTCGCTAAGAAGGTGTCATGAGAGGTCAACTTGATATCGACGCCACCGCAATCGCGGTCAGGGCTGGTGAGCGCAGGGCGCTCGCACGGGCCATCACGCTTGTCGAAAGTGGACGTGGCGACCACCGCGCTCAGGCGCTTGAGTTGCTAGATAAGGTCGGGGCAGAGCGTCAGGCTCTTCGGATTGGGCTTTCGGGCACGCCGGGTGTCGGTAAGTCTACCTTTATCGAAGCCTTCGGCATGATGCTGACGGAAAAGGGGCTAAAGGTTGCCGTTTTGGCCGTGGACCCGTCTTCGGCACGTTCGGGTGGTTCGATTTTGGGAGACAAAACGCGGATGGAGCAGCTTTCTCGCAATCCCAACGCCTTTATTCGCCCCTCTCCGTCTCAGGCCCAAATGGGCGGTGTTGCTCGACGCTCGCGCGAGGCTGTGGCGCTCTGCGAGGCAGCTGGATTTGATGTTATTCTGATTGAAACTGTGGGCGTGGGGCAATCCGAGACGATGGTTGCCGAAATGTGCGACCTTTTCACCTTGCTTCTTGCTCCCGCTGGCGGTGATGAGCTCCAAGGGGTCAAGAGAGGTATCATGGAGATTGCCGATTTGATCCTTGTGAATAAGGCGGATGGTGATCTCAAGTCTCAGGCCACTCGGACCACCGCAGACTATGCAGGGGCTTTACGTTTGCTCCGCAAACGTCCTCAGGACCCAAGCGATTTCCCCAAGGCAATGGCCGTATCTGCCTACGAAGGCAATGGTTTGCCGAAAGCGTGGGAGGAAATGCAGGCCCTCATTTCGTGGCGCCGCGAAAATGGCCATTTTGAAAGCCGCCGCGCAGAACAAGCACGCTATTGGTTCCATGAAGAAGTGAGGCTTCAACTTCTCGCTCGGCTTACGGGCGACAGCGATCTTAGAGCCCGTCTGGCCGCTCAGGAAGTCGCCGTAGCCGAAGGGCGCGTGTCACCCGCAAAAGCAGCATCTGAGGTGCTGGAAGGGCTGTGAATATGATGTCTGCCGATGATGCGCTGATCTGGGGAGGCGAGAGACTTCGGCTCTATCATTTTCGCAGCGGTGGCTCGAAGCTGATCGTTAGCTTTGATTTTCGGCAGACTGAACGCACTGGGTTTAATCCTCCAGACCCGTCCAAGACTTTTGCGGAGGCAGGCTTTGATCAGCTTTCTCTTCGCGTGTCTCGAAACGATTGGTTTATCAACCCCGAGACCGAAGTTGCCGAAATCCTCATGGCCGAAATTGCGTCAAATTATGGCGCTGTACAGATGATTGGCTATTCGATGGGTGGGTATGGCGTGTTCCGCTTTGCCAAAAAAGTCGGAGCGCGCTCGATCTTAGCTATCTCGCCCCAGTTCTCGATCCATCCCGGGGTCGTGCCATTTGAGAAACGCTATCACGAAGATGCAGGCGAGTTTGACCCTGCGCTTGGGGATCTGTCATCGCGGGCGCTACCTGATCTTAGGGGGGTGATGCTTGTCGACACTTTGCGCCCAAGGGATTTGCAGCATGCTCGGATGCTTCAATCACTTTATCCTAAGGTTCACATCGCACGGCTTATGGGCGGCGGGCATCCCGCGACCGAAGTTATGGCGAAAGCAGGAGTGGCCTCGATCATCACGCGCGAGGCAGTGAAATATCCTCCATCACTTGCGGCCCTGACGGGTATGCATCGTTCTGTGCGTCGCAGCTCACCGCTTTATCTGACGCGACTTGCCAAAGCGGCGACCAAGGGACATCTTACATGGGCAACCGATTTGGAAGGTATGGCGCGGTCTGCGCGAACCGCCAAATAGGGCGAGATGCCATTTTTCGTTGACGCAAAGGCGGAATCCCCTTATCCGCCGCTTCGAACTGGGTTCGGCTTGCCGCGCCCCGTTTGGCTATTCGTAGTCTTTAACTCAAGCCGACCCTGGTGGTCGGGACTAATAACAAAGGATGATACCATGTCGCGTAAATGCGAACTCACCGGCAAAGGCCCGATGTCTGGCAACAATGTCAGCCACGCTAAGAACCGTACTCGTCGTCGTTTTCTGCCCAACCTTCAGGACGTAACTCTTTCGTCCGACGTTCTGGGCCGTTCGTTCCGCTTCCGCATTTCTTCGGCCGCTCTGCGTTCCGTTGATCACCGCGGTGGCCTCGACGCGTTCCTTGCCAAGGCAAAGGATGCTGACCTTTCGAACGAAGCACTCAAGGTCAAGAAGCTGATCGCAAAGGCTCAGGCAACTGCATAAGCGTTTGCTTGATCGCTTGATCTCTAAGGCTCGACGATTTCGTCGGGCCTTTTTTATTCAGATAGAACAGTGACGCTGGCAGTCCCTGCTGTCATTTCCTCGGAAATCCGATCAAAACGCAAATAGGCGAGTGCATCGCTGCCCGAAAGGGTGTGCACGGTCCCAGCTTCTTTATCGCCATTCATGATCGTGGTGCCTTCGGGGACGGGTTCTGAAAGAGAGATACGGCGTAGACCTTTGCGCAGTTCAGTCTTGTGTTTCATCCGCGCTGTGACTTCTTGACCGACGTAACAGCCCTTTTTGAAATCAACGCCATTCAAACGCTCGAAGCCCATTTCGAGGATATAGCTCTCTTCATCTAGTTCGCGCCCAAGCTCAGGAACGCACTCTGCGACGCGCTGGGCATCCCAGTCGGTATCGTCGCTCATGTCGTCATTGCCGTAAAAGCGCCAACCCATCTGCGGACCGCGAGGGTCCCGCACGGCTCCTTCCGGCATCGCACCTAGACCTGTCGAAACGACAAGCGTGGTCTGATTGATTTGGACGTTAGCGCGAAGTTTGTACATCGAAAGGCGTTGGAGCAAAGTGGGAGCAGTCTGAGACGCTACATCTATGAGGTAGCCGTCAGTCGCACCAACCACAAAGAAGTCAGTGATTAGCTTTCCCTGAGGGGTCAATAGGGCCGTATAGATGATCCCATCTTTGGCGCGTTTCATATCGTTCGTCACAAGCCCCTGAAGGAAGCTGTGGCTGTCCGAACCTGTCACTGAGAGAACGACGCGTTTGCTCATGAGAATGCTCCTTGAATTGGGCTCAATCTATGCTTGCTCATCGTCAGGTTCAAACTGCATCCGATAAAGGTCGGCATAAATGCCGCCACGTTCCAAAAGTTCCTCGTGTGTGCCTTGGTCGACGACGACACCTTTGTCCATCACGACAATTTTGTCAGCTTTGCGCACAGTGGACAGTCGGTGTGCGATGACCAAGGTCGTACGACCTTTCGAAAGCTGCTCAAGTGCATCCTGAACTATGGCCTCGGAGCGCGTGTCGAGTGCGGAGGTTGCCTCGTCGAGCAGAAGGATTGGCGTGTCACGTAAGAGAGCGCGGGCGATTGCAACGCGCTGACGCTGACCGCCCGAGAGGTTCGAGCCGCGTGGCCCTGCGGGGCTATCAATGCCGTTTGGCAAGCGCGGGAGGAAATCGCTTACATGGGCGGCGTCGAGCGTATTTTTTAGTTGGTCCTCGGCGACCACTTTCCCGAGTGTGATATTCTCGCGCAGAGTTTCGTCGAAGAGTGCGGCGTCTTGGGTGACTACTGAGAACAGACCGCGCAGATCAGCAAGCGCAATGTCCCTATTTTCAGTTCCACCGATCACCACCTTGCCGCTCTTTGCGTCAACCAAACGTGTGAGCACGTTGAAGATTGTACTCTTACCCGCACCAGAAGCACCTACAAGCGCGGTTGTTTTGCCGGCCTCGGCAATGAAGCTGGTGCCGCGCAAAACAGGTAAATCCTCGTACGCAAGTTCGATGTTTTCCAGAATGATTTCTGGTGCTTGGCTCGGAGCTGGTTTCGGGTTTGTCGGCGAAAGCAAAGTTGGGCGGGTGTCAAAGATTTCCATCACGCGCTCGATCGAGGCACCCGCTGCTTGTGCGAGCCCTGAAATCGAACCAAGGCGGCGCAGCGGTTCAAACGCCAAGGCCATCGCAGTAAAGAACGACATAAACTCACCGACTGTCTTCGAGCCTTCGATAATCTGAGTGCCGCCATAGAAAAGCACAAAGAGGAAACCAACACCCGTCATCACGTCGATGAGGCCGGGGATCGCGGCCTGACCCAGCGCACTCTTGACCTCGGTGTCGACCCTTTCATTAGCCAAAGCGCGATAGCGAGCAGACTGATAGTGTTCGAGCGCGTTGAGTTTGATCGGGTTGATGCCGTGGAAGACTTCGTCAAGGCGAGTGGACATTTTGCCCGAAACTTCGCGGGCTTGGCGGGCTTTGATCCGCACAAAACCCTGCGCTAGGAGCGAGGGCAGAAGTAGGACCGGAATGCCGATCAGCGCGCCAAGCGTCCATTTCCAATCAATCCAGAGGGCGACGCCAAAAAGCCAGAACACGGCGATTAGGTCACGCCCGATGCCCGTGGCGAGGTTGGTCCAAACTTGGTTGATCGCTTGGACATCACCTTGAACGCGCTCGATGAGATAGCCCGGCGGATTGGATTGGTGAAACGTGCTGTCGAGCTTCATCAGATGCCCGAGAAGGCCGAGCCGAATATCAGCGGCTGCGCGCTCGCTCACGCGCGTGAGCAGAACGTGTTGACCCACAGAGGCCACAGCGCGCGTGCAAAAGATTATCAGGATCGCAATGCCAACAGGCCAAATCGCGGAGGCATTGCCTCCGACGAAAACGCTATCGAACATAGGCTTCATCACAAGGCTGATGAGACCAAGCATAGAGCCTTCGAGCGACATAAAGAAAACCGCAGAGCCGAGCCAAATCTTTTGTGTGCGTAAATACCCTTTCCAAAGCCAGCGGATCAGGCGGGCCATCGAGACGTCAGGCTGTGAAAGATTGGTAGGGGCTTCGCTCACGGGGCGGGTCCTTTGGTTTTGGTTGTCTTGGTCTATCGGGTTTGTGGGACCAAGGGCAAGCCATGGGCCGTTGACCTTGCGCCGAAGAAGAATATGGTCGGCCCAACTTTGATCAAAAGGACAAATCTATGCCCGTCGCAAATGGTCGTTCGTATCTCGCTATTCCCGGTCCTTCTGTCACACCCGAAGCGGTTATCCGTGCTATGAGCCGTGCGTCTCCGAATATCTATACGGGCGAGCTTCACGAGATCACCGACACGATTATTCCCGATCTGAAATACGTGGCGGGAACAGCGGGCGACGTGGCAATTTATATCACCAATGGCCATGGTATGTGGGAAGCTGCTCTGACAAATGTGACAAAGCGCGGCGATACGGTTCTTGTGCTGTCCTGTGGTCGCTTTGGTATGGGATGGAGCGCTGCGGCTGCGTCTCTTGGGCTTGACGTTCAGATTGAAGACTTTGGCCAAGAAGCAGTGGTGAATCCCGAGCGTACTCGCGAAATCCTTGCCGCCGATACTGAGGGCAAGATCAAAGCAGTTCTCGTTTGTCAGGTGGATACTTCCACTTCGGCCAAGTCCGATGTTGCAGCGATCCGCAAAGCGATTGATGCCGCCGGTCACAAGGCGCTTTTCCTTGTCGATTGCATTGCCTCACTCGGCTGCGACCGTTTCGAGATGGACAATTGGGGCGTCGATATCATGATCTCGGCAAGCCAAAAGGGCCTTATGGCACCCGCAGGTGTTGGTCTCATATGGCTGAATGAAAAGGCAAAAGCGGTGCGACTTGGGTTGACCGAGGTAAGTCCCTATTGGGATTGGACGCTGCGGATCAATCCAGCGGAGTTCTACCAGTATTTTGACGGCACTGCTCCAACGCATCATCTTTACGCGCTGCGCGCAGCTCTCGATCTGATCAAAGCAGAAGGGATGGAAGCGATCTGGGATCGGCATGAAACGCTCGTAAATGCGATATGGGCGGCTGTCGAAGCATGGGGGCAGGGTGGCGCAATGAAGCTCAACATGAAAAATCCGAATGAGCGCAGCCACGCAGTCACTTCCATTTTTCTTGGTGGTGAGGACGGGGATCGTCTACGCGACTGGTGCGAAAAAATGTGCGGTGTGACCCTTGGGATCGGGCTGGGACGCACTCCGCCGTCTGCTTACTTCCGCATCGGTCACATGGGGCATGTCAATGCGCATGGCATTCTAGGCGTGCTCGGCGTGATCGACGCAGGTCTCAAAGCGCTCAACATTCCGCATGGTGAAGGCGCACTTGCGGCTGCCTCCACCGTAATTTCTAAAGCGCGCTAAGCGCGAGCAGCGGCAAGCGCCTCGGGCAGGACTTCGGCGAAAACATCGAGGTCCTCGGGGCGGCCGCAGCTGACGCGGATGCAACGATCCTGCGGCGCAACAAAGGGCATGCGAACAAAGACACCGCGTGCCACAAGTTCGCCGAGAACTTTGCGGGCAAAGGCGCCGTCCGCTCCACAATCGACCGCAACAAAGTTGGTTGCGGATGGAACGACCTTGAGGCCGTTCTCAGCCGCGATTGCCGTAATTCGTTCTCGGGCATGTGCGACTTCGCTTTTTACATGTGCCAGCCACTCGCGATCTTGTAGTGCGGCGAGTGCGCCAGCCTGAGAAATGCGTGCCATCCCAAAGTGATTTCGCACTTTGTTGAAAGAATTGATGATTTCGGCGCTTCCTAGGGCATAGCCCACACGCGCCCCAGCAAGGCCATGCGCTTTTGAGAATGTCCGAAAGCGGATGACCTTGGAGTTCTCTGCTCGAATGCGCGGAATTTGGGCGTCCTCGAGAAAATCGGCATAGGCTTCGTCCAGCACCATGAGGCAGCCGTCGGGCACTTTGGTCACCATCTTTTCGATAGCTTCGGGGCTATGCACTGTTCCCATCGGGTTGTCGGGATTGGCGATATACACGAGTTTGGCAGAGGTTTCGCGTGCCTTTGCAATAAGATGGGCTGGGTCCTCAAAATCGCCTGTGTAGTGGACCTTGTGCAAGACACCGCCAAAGCCCGCGACGTGATAGTTGAAAGTCGGGTAGGCGCCGTCAGAAGTAACGACTGCATCACCTTCGGTCACGAAAAGCCTGACCAGCACGCCAAGGAGAGTGTCGATCCCTTCGCCGACCATAATGTTTTCAGGGCCAACGCCGTGAAAGCTGGCGATGGCATTGCGGAGATCAAAGGAAGTCGGATCGCCGTATTTCCATGTCTCAGCCGCTTCTGCTTGCATCGCTGCAATCGCTTTTGGCGAAGGTCCAAAGACGGACTCGTTTGCGCCAAGCCTTGCGCGGAATGGGCGGCCTGCATTGCGTTCCTGTTCCTCGGGCCCCACGAAAGGCACCATCGAAGGAAGCGTTGCAGCAAGTGCAGTCAGGCGCGGGTCTTGGCTCATCGGGTCCTCGCAAATGAAAACGGGCGCGGAAATGGTCCCGCGCCCGATAACACTAGTCTGTTCCCAAACAGGTTTCCAGCGTCAGCCGATCTCTTGCAAACGTGCCAAAGCAGTCTTGAGCTGGTTCTCTTCTTCCTCGCGTAAAGCGAGGTTGCCCTTGGTTTCTTCGATCACTTCCTCAGGGGCGCTTTCGACGAACTTGGGATTGTTAAGGCGGCCACGAAGCCCCCCAAGTTCCTTTTGCAATTTGCCTAGCACTTTTTCGATGCGAGCTTTCTCGGCGTCCACGTCGATGATTTCGGCCAGCGGCAACGCAAAGGTCGCGCCAGCGGTCGGGATCGTGATCGAGCCTTTTGGGGCCTCTGCCGCCTCGGTGATGTCACCGATACGGGCCAAGCGCTTGATCAATGTCTCGTTGTGCGACAAGGCCGATTTTGCGTTGGTGTCGGCCTCCTGCATGACTACGGGGACATAAAGACCTGCGGGCACGTTCATTTGCGCACGTGCCGAGCGGATGCCTTCGATCAGCGAGATTGTCCAGTTCATCTCGGCATCTGCGGCAGGATCAACGAGTTCAGCCGAGGTATAGGTCGGCCAATCCGCGTGAACCAGCATCTTTGAACGATCGGCTAGGGTGCCCCACAGTTCTTCGGTGATGAAGGGCATGACGGGGTGCAGCATGATCAGGCACTGGTCAATGACCCAGCCCATGACCTTTTGGGTTTCGAGCTTGGTGGCTTCGTCACCATCCATGATGAGCGGCTTCGAGAATTCAACATACCAGTCGCAAACTTTGCCCCAGACAAAGGCATAGAGGCCAAGTGCTGCATCGTTGAAGCGATACTGCTCGAGCGCACCGTCGACGAGTTCACGCACGCGCGCGGTTTCGCCGATGATCCATTTATTCACAGTCTGGGTTGCAACGGGAACTTCGCTCGAGCCGTGAATTGCGCCGTTCATCTCGGCAAAGCGCGAGGCGTTCCAAAGCTTGGTGCCAAAGTTGCGATAGCCAGTGATGCGTTCCTTGGACAGTTTCAGCACGCCGCCGATGGACGCCATCGCCGCATTGGTGAAACGCAGGGCGTCGGCACCGAATTCGTCGATGATTTCCAGCGGGTCGATGACGTTGCCCGTGGTCTTGGACATCTTCTTGCCCTTCTCGTCGCGAACGAGGTCGTGCAGGTAGACGGTGTGGAACGGGATTTCGTCGACGACAGCGAGCTGCATCATCATCATACGGGCAACCCAGAAGAACAGAATGTCCTGACCAGTGATCAGCACGTCCGTCGGGAAGTACTTCGAGGTGCTTTCATCCCAGTTCGGCCAGCCCAGCGTCCCAATCGGCCACAGACCCGACGAGAACCATGTGTCCAGAACGTCAGGATCGCGGGTCAGCGACTTGCCGCCCGACATGGCGACGGCCTCGGCCTCGGTCGGGGCGCAGTAGTGGTTGCCCTCGGCGTCGTACCACACCGGAATCTGGTGGCCCCACCACAGCTGGCGCGAGATGCACCAGGGTTCGATGTTCTCGAGCCAATGGTAATAGGTCTTTTCGCCCGACTCCGGCATGATCTTGGTCTTGCCGTCGCGCACAGCGTCCAGCGCCTTGCCCACGATTTTCGAGGTCTCGACGAACCACTGGTCGGTCAGCATCGGCTCGATCACGACCTTGGAGCGGTCGCCGAACGGCTGCATGATCTTCTTGGCTTCGATCAGCGGGACCAGCGCATCCGCGCCTTCTTCGCCCTCTTTTACGGCGGCCTTGCCCAGACGGCTGTCGGTGGCGACGGTCATTACAGCCAGACCTTCGGCGACGATGTTCTCGACAACCAGCTTGCGGGCCTCGTAACGGTCCAGACCACGGTATTCATCGGGCACGAGGTTGATCGCGTCGATTTCCTGAACGGTAAATG
>JAYPUF010000070.1:0-11518 GCA_038133925.1 Marivivens sp.
AGCCACTGGGTCGATACCAGAGTTTTGGGGTCGTCTTGGAACTTGCTTGCCATGGGAATCCCCTTTGGGGCCTGCTTCAAAAGCCTTGTGGATCGGCGGCGTTACTAACGTGCTAAGCCCATGCTGGCAAGGGAAACAGGCCAACATAGCAGGGAAGTTAGGCCTTATGTCGAACGTGTCGCAACTTGCGTCTCAAGGCCTGTTTGAATCAATCGCTGTGGCGCAAGAGCCGCTGTTTTTGGCGCGCCCAATCACGCTTGGCCTCGGTCTCACGTTTATCGTGGTTTTTCTTACCCTTAGCGACGCCGATCTTGAGTTTCACCAGACCGCGATCGTTAAAATACATTACGATGGGGACAAGCGTCATGCCCTCACGCTGAGTTGCATTCCACAGGCGAGAAAGCTCTTTGCGGCTTACCAGAAGCTTGCGCTTGCGCCGTTCTTCATGGCCCCAAGTTTTGGCTTGTTCATATGGCGCAATGTAACCGTTGATCAGCCAAAGCTCGCCATTTTCAACCGAGGCATAGCTTTCGGCAATATTCGACTGGCCAACACGAAGCGATTTGACCTCGGACCCCATAAGGATGATACCGACTTCAAGGTCGCTTTCGATAGCGTAGTCGTAGCGGGCACGCCGGTTCTCGGCGATGACCTTGTAATTCTTGTTTTCAGGTTTCTTGGCCATAATGGACCTCAGATAGGTGAGGATGACCTAAGGAGCAAGGTGTCGCGTTGCCTATGTCCAATCCTTGAGTTCAAGGTAGACTTGACGCAACACTGCACGGGGGCCGTATATGTTTATTCAGATCGCAATCGGGTCACTTATGTTGATTGCCTCAATTGCCTTCGCAGCTTTGACGTTCTGGTTGCTAGAGCATTTTCTGACGCGTGCAGGGGGGTGGATGACACGTCGCCCGCATCGGCCAAAGCTTGTGATGGCACTTATCGTCTCTTCCGTCGCGATTCTGGGACAAGTGACGGTTAGCGTTTGGATGTGGGCCGGTCTTCTTTGGTCGCTTGACCTGTTTCATAGCCTCGAAATGTCGGTCTATTTCGCGTTGACTTGTTTTACGACGCTTGGGTTTGGGGATGTCTTGCTCCCTCAAGAGTGGCGCCTATTAGGGGGGCTCGCAGCAACGAATGGCCTAGTGAATATAGGTGTGGTGACTGCCGTAATGGTCGAGACGCTACGTTTTATCCGCATGAACCAAATTCAGACCATGAGGCCAAATGCAAGCTAGGCCTTTGCCCGTTTCACCGAACGCTTCAAGGTAAAGACGCCGCTTGTGACAATCATAACGCTTCCTAGGATCGTGAATGCATCGGGCACTTCGCCAAACATCAAAAGACCGACTATTGCCGCAAAGATGAGCCGCGAATAGCGCCAAGGTGTGACGGAGGAGACTTCTCCCGTGCGCATTGCCATTGTTAGGAACTGATAAGCCGCAATCCCGCAAACAGCGGTAAGCGAAAGTGTTGCCAATTGCGGACCAGAAGGGATCACCATTCCCATCCCCGTAAATGAGAGCAACAGACCCGCTACGGAAAGCACAGAAAACCCTGCAATGCCAAGTTGCATATTCGAAAGTTGTGGCGGAGCAGCTCGCGTTGCAAGATCGCGTCCGGCAAAGCCAATCATCCCGATGAGGGAGAGAATGCTGAGGGGAGTGAAGCTCTCTAAGCCGGGGCGAAGTATGATGAGAACACCGATGAAGCCGATGAAAATGGCGCTCCATCGACGCCAACCTACTTGTTCACCGAAAAGTATTGCAGCTCCGGCAACCACGACCAGCGGCGTTGCCTGCAAAATTGCCGTTGCAAGTGTCAGAGGCACTAGCATCAGCGAAGCGGTGTAACTTAGGCGGCCAGTGACCTCAAAGAATGAGCGCCACAGCATTTGCTTTGAAAGATAGGAACGCGTCCAGAGTGGATCACCTTGACGTGCTGCGCGGGTCCCAAAGAACACGATGCCGGTGAAACCAATGATCATAAGGATTTGGCCAAGCGGCATGGACTTGGTCAGATACTTGATCAAACTGTCTTCAAGCGTAAAGCCAATCATCGAGGCAACCATGAAAAGGCTGCCTCGGATATTGTCGTTCAGCCCCGAGTGAGGGCCAGCGTTCATTAGTTCAGAAGGCCCGCGTGAACCATTGCTGCGCGGATACGCTCTTTGGTGCCGTCGGTGAGCGGCGTGAGCGGCGAACGCACTTCGTCACTGCACAGTCCAAGCAGAGACATACCGTATTTTGCACCGCAGACGCCGGGTTCTAGGAACACAGCCTCATGGAGCGGCATCAGGCGGTCTAGATATTCGAGCGCCTTTTTGTAGTCGCCGGCTAGGGTTGCCTCTTGGAATTCTGAGCAAAGGCGTGGTGCGATGTTTGCAGTCACCGAGATACAGCCAACGCCGCCATGTGCGTTATATCCAAGCGCGGTAGCGTCTTCGCCCGAAAGCTGAATAAAGTCGGGGCCGCATGTGATGCGAGTCTTGGGAACGCGCGAAAGATCGCCTGTCGCATCCTTAACCGCGATAATCTCGGGGAGCTTTGCCAGCTCACCCATTGTTGCGGGTGTCATGTCCACGACCGAACGGCCCGGAATGTTGTAGATGACGATAGGTAGGCCACATTGGGCGGCTGCGGTATAGTGCGCGATCAAGCCAGCTTGGGTCGGCTTGTTGTAGTATGGAGTGACCACGAGAGCTGCATCAGCACCAGCAGCCTTTGCGGCCTCAACAAGACGAACGGTTTCAATCGTATTGTTTGAACCTGCGCCAGCAACAACAGGGATACGGCCCGCCGCGACTTTCACAACAGTTTCGACAACGAGATCGTGCTCTTCATGGCTGAGAGTTGGGCTTTCACCCGTAGTGCCTACGGGTACGAGACCGTGGCTGCCTTGCTCAATGTGCCACTCGACAAGTTTTTTAAGCGTGTCCAGATCCACTTGGCCGTTCTTGAACGGCGTAACCAGAGCAGGGAGAGACCCTTTGATCATGACGCGCTTCCTTTGTCGTGGTGGGGGCATTGAGTCGGCCCCGATGAAATCGGGCGGAACCTAGACGTCTTTCCGCCGATTGCCAAGTTTGTGAGTTGAGTTGTGGCGACTTCAGGATACGTTTGTTTCAATATGAGCAGAAAGAAAAATATGATGTTTCGAGCTGGTGCTCTAGCGCTCGCGTTGACGGCTGTGTGCGCTTCTTATGCTGTTGCGCAAGTTTCAGATCAAATTCAGATACTTAGAGAATCTGTGAAGGCTGGGCGTGATGGCGACTGGGCGAATGGACAAGCACAGATCGCTGCCGGAGATTCGCTTACGCGTGATCTGTTTATCTGGACGAGGCTTCGCGAAGGCGAGGGCGATTTTGCCGAATATCAGAGTTTTCTCGCAGCTCATCCTGATTGGCCCGGCCTTGACCGTTTACATTCGTCAGGTGAAGCGAGCGTCGCGAGTGTCACAGATTATCAGTCCATTGTGACATACTTCGAGACCGAAAAACCAGATACGGGCTCGGGTGTTCTCGCTTATGCGCGCGCGCTGAAATCGCTTGGGCGGGCTACGGACCTTTCGATATACCTTGCGGACGCGTGGCTTAAAGTAGGCACAGATGACGAAGAATTTGAGCTTCTGATTTCGGAGTTCGGCCCGCTTCTCGCTCCGTTTCATCTTGACCGCGCCAAGGCTCTTCTTTGGCGTTGGAAGACAGATGATGCAGCGCGACTCCTGCCTCTGCTTGGTGAAGACAGCGCGAAACTGATTGCTGCGCGGATTGGTTTCATAAGAAAGTCAGGCGATGCCGAAGCTCTATATGATGCGGTTCCAGCCTCGCTCAAAGCCGATGCTGGACTTCAGTATGATCGGTATAATTGGCTATCGGATCGAGGGGAGCGCACTGATGCGATAGCAATTTTGCAAGAGTACTCCATTAGCGCAGATAAGCTCGAACAGCCCTTTCGCTGGTCAGGCTGGCGTCGGTCTCTCGCGCGTTGGAGGATGCGCGAAGGCGATTACCAAGAAGCGTATGCATTGGCGGCAAAACACTTTATGTCACCTGAAGACGGGTTCAACTATGTTGATCTAGAGTGGATCGCTGGCTTTATCGCACTTCGCTTCCTCGACAAGCCCGAGCTTGCGCTATCCCATTTCCAAGCGGGGTTGAACGCGGTTGAAAGCCCGATTTCACTTGCGCAGTCTGGCTATTGGCTTGGGCGGACATACGAGGCGCTCGGGGACGCGGCGAGTGCTCGGGTTTCATACGAAGCAGCGGCGAAACATCAAACGGCCTATTATGGACTTTTGGCGGCAGAAAAATTGGGCCTGCCACTCGACCCGAGGCTTTTGGGCGATGAAGAATTCCCGAATTGGCACCAGGCCCCTTTTCTGCAAACCGAGATAGGACGCGCGGCTCTTACGCTTATCGCCGCCAACGAGCGTTCTTCGGCTGTGCTCTTTGTGATGAAGCTTGCGCAAACTTTAGAGCGAGAGGAGCTGGGTCAACTTGGGGCAATGCTCCGAGATATGAACGAGCCCTTTTTTCAAGTTCTTGTCGCAAAGACCGCAGTTACGCGCGGGATCATTATTCATGATAGCTACTTCCCGCTGCATGATCTTGCCAGAATGGACATCCCTGTTGAGCCGCAACTTGCTCTTGCGATTGCACGTCGAGAAAGTGAGTTCAACGATGTCGTAGGAAGCCCCGTTGGGGCGCTGGGTCTCATGCAGGTGATGCCTGCAACGGCTGAGGAAGTGGCCGGTGATCTCGGGCTGGATTTCTCCAAGGCGCGTCTGACCGCTGACTGGAGATATAACGCGCAAATCGGCACGAGATATCTCGAAATGCTCCAAGAGGAGTTTGGCCCCTCTCCGGTCATGATTGCGGCGGGCTATAATGCGGGCCCGAGTAGACCAAAAGACTGGATGGATGAACGCGGTGATCCACGTTTGGGAGAAGCCGACATAATCGATTGGATCGAAATGATACCATTTAGGGAAACACGCAACTATGTGCAGCGTGTCACAGAAGCGATCCCAATCTACGAGGCCCGTCTCAGCGGCAAAACGGGACCCATACGGTTCACCGAGCTTTTGCGCGGGGTAAAGCCCTTGGTGCGGCCACAGGCGAGGCCCGATGGTGCGCGAGTTGTCACACAAGCGAATGAAGCGGTCCCCATTAGCAGTGGCAGTTCAATTGCAACTAGCCTTAGACCGCAGGCTCGGGGTCGCTAAGAGCGCTTTCGTGCTTTTTCGCGCCACAGTGTGAATATCCCTGCGCTGACCACAATTGCGGCTCCTAGGGCAACATTTGTACGAAGCACGTCGCCAAAAATCAAAAGCCCAATGACCGATGCGAACACGAGCTGGAAATAAGCAAAGGGCTGTACTGCGCTCGCCTCGGCAACTTCATAGCATTTGATCAGGAGATAGTGCCCAAGCGCACCTGTGACGCAAAGCGCGGCCATTAATGCCCAATCACTGCTTGTCATTGGCTCCCAATACCAAATTCCGACTGCGGACATCACAACGGCACCGACGATACCTGTCCAAAAGAAAGATGTCGTTGTCGTGTCTTTGCGCGCGGCAAAGCGCGTTAGAAGTCCATAGAGAGCAAACATCATCGCTGCCGTGAGTGGCCAGAGCGCATTAATGTCAAAGACGGAATGGCCAGGATTGAGAATGATGAGAATTCCGACAAAGCCTGTGCCGATCGCAGCCCAGCGACGCCAACCTACAATTTCCCCCAATATTGGCCCCGAAAGACCTGCGACTATGAGTGGGTAGGCTGCGAAAATTGCGTGGCTTTCGACAAGCCCTAACATCACGAAGCCCGTCACCATCACGCAAATCTCAAGTGACAAAAGCGCCCCTCGGAAGATCTGAAGGACGGGTTGAGACGTCCGCGCCGCGTTCATAATCGAGCCAGACTGCTTCTTGGCAATCGCAATAACGAATGCTGCAAAGAACCAATAACGGATCATTACAACCATGCGTACGTCGTAGTTCGCTGCCAGATGCCTTGAGAGCCCGTCCTGAACAGCGAACACAAAAGTGGTGACGACCATAAGAATGATCCCGAGCCGTGTGTTTGACTGCTGCATTACAGTTTCCTTGCGCGTGTCATATGACGTTTGCGTCCATATCCGGAAGTACGGGTTACCTCAAAACCAGCCTCTTCGAGCGACCTGCGAACATGCCCGGCTGCGGTATAAGTCGCAGCAGTGCCACCTGATTTTGTATGACGCCCAACCTCGGCCATGAGATCACTTCCCCACATCTCTGGGTTCTTCGCTGGTGCAAAACCGTCAAGAAACCATGCGTCCGCGGAAAGCGCATGATTTGAGAGCGTTTCGCGGACATCACCGATTACGATCTCAAGGCGAATGATGCCGAAATCATGCCGCGTTCCCCCTTGTTCCAAACTTGCGATCAGCAGTTGCGCGAGATCGGAAACTTCCGGAAAGGCGCTTAGGGCTTTTCCCATTGCCTCAACGCCCATCGGAAATGCTTCGAAAGTCGTAAATGTTACAGGGCCTTGCTTTTGGCTGTCCCTCATCGCTTTCCAAAGTGTGAGAAAGTTGAGTCCAGTTCCGAAGCCCAGCTCGCCGATTGCAAATGAACCATCTATCCGATCAGGAAGGGTATTGCCTTCAAGAAATACGTGCTCGGTCTCTGCGAGCCCATTCTCGAGCGAAAAATAGGGGTCATCGAATTGGGTCGAGATCGGGATTTTTCCGTCCCGCCATTCGAGCTGCGCTTGCTGCTGGTTGTTCATTGGAATGTGCCTTAGGTTCTGCGCGACTTTGCTGAAAGGATTTGAGAATGGCAACGCCAGAGATTACAATTCTTGGTGCTGGTGCTTTTGGCCTCGCAGTTGGATATGCACTTGCTAAACGCGGTGCAAAGGTTCGCGTCATTGATCCCAATGGCGTTGCCGCAGGATCTTCTGGAGGCGTGGTCGGCGCGCTTGCCCCGCACGTTCCTGAGAATTGGAACGACAAGAAAGCCTTTCAGCTAGACAGCCTCTTAATGGCCGAAGAATTTTGGCAAGAGGTGCATGACATTTCGGGCCGTGATCCGGGTTATCTGCGCTCTGGGCGACTGCAACCGCTTGCCGATGAACGCGCCGTCGAGATAGCAAAGTCGCGATCTGAAGGAGCGCGCGCGCTGTGGCAAGGCCAAGCTGAATGGTCAGTTGTTTCTTCGGATGAACACGGCGAATGGGCACCTCGGAGTGCTACCAACCTTTTGGTCCATGACACATTGACGGCTCGTATCCATCCAAGAAGTGCGACACGTGCGCTTGGTGACGCGATCAAAGCCCTTGGTGGAGAAATTCTTACCGATGGGGAAGTAAAGGGGATATTGGTTGAAGCCACTGGCTGGCTCGGACTAAAATTACTTTCGGATCATCTTGGGAAGAACGTTGGAAATGGCGTAAAAGGGCAGGCCGCTCTTCTGGAATTCAGAGCGGAAAACGCTCCTCAACTTTACGCGGACAGCCTGCATATCGTGCCTCATGCGGACGGCACCGTTGCTATTGGCTCGACAAGTGAGCGCGAATTTGGCGATCCGATCGCAACGGATGGGCAACTCGATGATGTCATTGAGCGCGCGATTTCCGCCTTTCCGATCCTGGTCGGCGCGAAGGTAGTGGAGCGCTGGGCAGGTGTCCGACCCCGTGCTAGGAGCCGCGCACCGATGCTTGGACGTCATCCGATCAAAGACGGTGCGTTCATCGCAAATGGAGGCTTCAAGATCGGCTTTGGTATGGCCCCTAAAGTTGGAGCGGTTATGGCTGATCTGATCCTTGACGGTATTGACGCGATCCCAGAAGGGTTCAAACCTGAGGCATCGCTTTGAACGCTTTCACTGTTCACATGCCCTGAAAATCCAAGCTATTCTTGCCTTGCAAAGAAGGAGCGTTCAAATGCGCCACGGCGGCAAAATCCTAATCGATCAGCTCGAAATTTTTGGAGTGGATCGAGTCTTTTCAGTTCCAGGAGAAAGCTTCCTAGCTGCGCTTGACGGTCTTCATGACAGTGGCATCCAGAACGTGGTTTGCCGCCATGAAGGTGGTGCAGCGATGATGGCCGAGGCAGATGGAAAAATGACCGGCAAGCCGGGCATTGCCTTTGTAACCCGTGGGCCTGGGGCGACGAATGCGTCCGCAGGGGTTCACGTCGCCCGTCAAGATTCGACGCCGATGATACTTTTTGTGGGTCAGATTGCACGTGAGCACCGCGATCGCGAGGTATTCCAAGAGGTGGATTATCGCGCGATGTTTGGGCCACTTGCAAAATGGGTGGCCGAGATTGACCAAACCGACCGCATTCCTGAGTACGTCGCGCGCGCATTTGCAGTCGCTACGAGTGGACGGCCTGGGCCTGTTGTTCTCGCGCTGCCCGAGGATATGCTATCAGCTGAAGCTGATGTTCAGGACAGTAAGGGTCCTGCGCGGCTCCTAAGTGGAGATCTTGGTTCGGCGGCACATAACTGTGTCGATTGGCTCAATCAGGCTGAACGTCCCTTGATCGTCGCAGGTGGACCGCATTGGTCTAAAGAGACGGGCGAAGACCTTGCCAACTTCGCAGGAAACCTCCGCATTCCTGTCGCACTCTCATTTCGTCGGCAAGATTATATCGACAATCGGCATCCTTCATATTGTGGTGATTTGAACGTTGGCATGAACCCAGCGCTTGCTCGAATTGTAACCGACGCAGATCGCGTGCTGATCCTAGGTAGCCGTTTTGGGGACATCGAAACCCGAAGCTTCGAGCTGGCCGATCCAGTGACAACCAGCAAACGCTTTTTCCACGTTCATGCCGACGCGAATGAGATTTCGCATCTTTGGCAGGCGGACTTTAACGTCACCGAAAATGCTCCACGCTTCATCGCAGCCTTGGCTGCGGTGCAAGCGAAGGCAAACCGTTCTACCGAGTGGCAACAGAAGGCGCGCGCCGCATATGAGGGATGGGTCGTGCCCAAACCCACGCCGGGCAATGTGAAAATGGAACAAGTCGTTCGCTGGCTTTCGGATCAGCTTCCCGAGCAAGCCATCATCACGAATGGAGCGGGCAACTATGCAGCTTGGCTTCATCGCTACTTTGAATACAAAGGATTTCGAACTCAACTTGCCCCAACATCAGGTTCGATGGGATATGGTTTCCCCGCTGCGGTTGCAGCTTCGCTCCGCCATCCAGACAAAACCGTTGTTTGTTTTGCGGGTGACGGGTGTTTCCAAATGACTTTGAATGAGATGTCGACTGCTGTTCAACATGGGGCAAAGCCAATTGTGATCGTGGTAAATAACGGTCAGTATGGCACGATCCGCATGCACCAAGAAAAGCGCTTTTCTAATCGCGTTTCAGGTACCGCTCTCGCAAATCCGGACTTTGCAGCTCTTGCCTTCGCCTATGGCGGGCATGGTGAAGTTGTGATGGATCAAGCCCAATTCCCAGAAGCTTTTGCACGCGCTGAGGACTTTGGCGGATTGGCCGTTATCGAGCTACGTGTTGATCCAGAGGCACTTACGGCGAGCCAAACGCTCTCGGACATTCGCGGGACCTGATCAGAGGCCGAATTCAGATTTAAGCAACGAGCGCTTCAGCCTTCTTGAGGTCCACGGATACCAGCTGGCTGACGCCTTGCTCGCCCATTGTCACGCCAAAGAGACGGTCCATCCGGCTCATCGTTACCGCGTGGTGGGTAATGATGAGGAAGCGTGTCTCTGTGCGGCGTGTCATTTCATCAAGCAAATCACAGAAGCGCGTCACGTTTGCATCGTCGAGCGGCGCGTCCACCTCGTCCAATACGCAGATCGGCGCTGGGTTCGCGAGGAAAACCGCAAAGATGAGCGCCATTGCTGTAAGAGTTTGCTCGCCGCCAGAAAGAAGCGACAAGGTCGCAAGCTTTTTGCCCGGCGGTTGGCACATGATCTCAAGGCCAGCTTCGAGTGGGTCGTCACTTTCGACAAGCATAAGCTTTGCTTCGCCGCCGCCGAAGAGGTGCGTGAAAAGGTTTGAGAAATTCACGTTCACTTCGTCAAACGCGGTCAGCAGGCGTTCACGTCCTTCGCGGTTAAGCGACGAAATACCAGAACGCAGAGCTTTGATGGCGTCTTCGAGATCCTGCTTTTCTGACAGCAAATTGTCGTGCTCTTCCTGAACTTCCTTTGCGTCTTCTTCCGCGCGAAGGTTCACCGCACCAAGTGCGTCACGCTGCCGTTTCAGTGAGTTTACTTGGTTTTCAATGGCTTCCGCGGGAGACATCTTTTCGACGTCTGTGCCAAGCGAGGCAAGTAGCTCCTCGGGTGACAGTTCCTGAGCTTCTTGGATGCGCTCGGCCGCACTGGCAACGCTACTTCTTGCGGCCTCATTGCGAGCTTCAGATCGCGCACGAGCTTCACGTGCTTCAGATGCGGCTCGCTCTGCTTCACGTTCTGCGATTGCGGCATCTCGAAGAGCGGTTTCGCCCTCGGCAAGAGAGTCAGAAGCACGATTGCGGCGTTCCTCGGCGGCTTCGATTGCCTCCATCAGCTCTTCGCGCTTCTCCGAGATTTCAGAAGGAACTTCGCGGGCTATTTCAAGCTCTTCAACCGTGCTTTCGCGGCGCTCCAAAAGCTCTTCGCTCCGCTTGGTTGCCGTATCAAGACGATGGCGCCAGCCACTAATCTCTTTTGTGATCTCTTGCGATCTCTTCAGGCGTGCATCGCCTTCGCGGCGCAGTTCATCTGCCAAGCTCCGCTTGGTCATCATGGTCATGCGTGCGGCTTCAACGGCCATTTTGATGTCTTCGACAGACGCCCGTGAATCGCCCAAGTCAGGCAATTCCTCAAAGCTGCGTTCTGCTTCGGTCAGGGCGCGTCGCGCGGTATTCGCGTCTTCTTCGTGACGGCGTAAAGCAAGGCGAGCATTTTCTAATTTGCCTTCAGCAAGATTACGTTCCGCCTCGGCGCGGGACGCCGCACGATTTGCTTCGGCAACCATTTGGTCTGCTTGGCGTCGTGCGTTCCGTGCCATCTTGTCGGCTTCGGTCAAATCAGCGAGCCTACGGCTTAACGCTTCGTGTGCCTGCGCCGCACCTTCGGCTTTGGCGTTCAGTTCTTCCAAATCTCGCTTGAGCTCTACAAGGCGGTTCAGCTGCTGGAGGCGAAGTGCGGCGGCGGAAGGCGCATCTTCGGCGCTCGCTCGAAAACCATCCCAACGCCAAAGATCGCCTTCTAGGCTGACGAGCCTTTGACCGGGCTTAAGCGAAGACTGAAGCGAATGAGCTTCTGCGACATCCACGAGGCCGATTTGACTCATGCGTCGAACCAGGACTTCGGGCACGCTCACATATTCAGTTAACGCTTTAATCCCAGCGGGCAACGACTGTGCCTCAGAATATTCAGGGAGCACAGCCCAACCTGATGGGGTGTCGCCCTCGACAACAGGTGCGCGCAAATCATCAGCTAGGGCAGCTCCAAGCGCCTTTTCATAGCCGCTTTGAACCGAAAGAAGGTCCATCAACTGGCCACCCT
>JAYPUF010000071.1:0-11400 GCA_038133925.1 Marivivens sp.
CTGGCACGGATGAAGCCGGCAACCCAATCGCGCCGAATGACGACAATCACGAAGAGCTTAAGCGCCGCGCACTCGAAGCCAAAGACCGCCCGAATGCTTTCCTCGAGAATGTCTCGGTATTTGGTGACCTCGCAGAGAACGACAACTTTGCCAAAGCTTTCGCGGAGAACCTCCAAAATCTCTGGAGCGATGGCGTGAAAAAAGTTTTGACCGACTATATCACTGCGTAAAGAGAGGCGGCTCATAAGCCGCCTTTTTCAATTACAGCAGTGCCTACTGTACAAACGACAAGAGTTCTTCGACGCGTGCCCTTCCGAGGTCAACTCGGCAAGACGCAATCCCGATCCCCGTGCCAGAACCTCCTCCAAAGGTCGCGCCGACATAGTCACAATGACTATCTCGGTAGGTGGACCAAGCTGATTGAGACGCGCTAAGCGCGGGGACTGCGGCCCTGCGCCCAATAACATCGTCCAGTTCTTGCGCAGACGTCATCGCAAAGCTGAGCGCCGAGTCGAGCGTTTGATCCACAGTGGCGAGCATCTCGTTTACACATTCAGCTATTTCCACTTGGCTGGTGGCATCCACCCCACACTCAAAGGTTGGATCCGCAAGTGCGCAGATTGGCACAAGCACACAAGCAGTTACGAAACTTAGGACGCTCAAGCGCATGACTGGGAACCTTTCGAAACAAGTGAATACGAAGTCCACTTTGCCGCTGATCGCTTCAAAGTCACCGATTTTCTAGTCTTGAAGCAAGATTTCTGGCAAGGTTACAATTGAATGCGCGTTTGCCTTGGAGCCAGAAATGCCTAACGCCGAAATTCCAAAAGCCTTGATCGCGCTCACAATTTGCCTTGGGTCTTCGGCTTCTGCTGCGAGTTTTGATTGCGGCAAGGCCTCAAATCCCACGGAAATCGCAATCTGCGATAATCCAGAGATCTCTGCGATGGATGAATTGATGGGCGCAACTTACAAACGCTCGTTCGAATTCGTTGGATGGATGACGAAAACCCAGATCAAGGAAAGCCAGAGAGCGTGGATTGCGCAGCGCAATGCTTGCCTAGATGATCCTGATTGCATTTACAGCCAGTATTCCGACAGGATCATCGAACTCGCCGAAAGCGTGGTTAAATTCGATGCAGAAAACTCAGTTACATCTTACATCTATCTAGGCGAGCCGAGTGGCAACACCTGCACCGAGGGCACGCTAAGCGATCATGGCCAATGCGTTGAACTTTTCCCAGGAGGCGCAACATTCCGCGGCTTTGGCACAGCTGGCAAATTGGCATTCTCGTATTTTTACATCGGCGGGAACGGTCATATGTGTTCGATCGCGGGAACGGCAGAACGATCAAGTAATGCTTGGAACTTTGCAGACGCCGAGTCGACCTGTCGGCTATCGATTGAAATAGGCGCAGAAGGTGTCGCGTTAAACCCTACAGGAGACTGCAATTATTACTGCGGAATGCGCGCCCAAGGGGCGATGAGCGAGGTCATAAAGTTCTAAAAGCTGCATAGCCCCAAAGGGGCAAAAGTGAAGTCTAGCAAATCTGGAACCATGGTGCGGGCGGTGGGACTCGAACCCACACGGGGCTACGCCCCAACAGATTTTAAGTCTGGTATGTCTACCATTCCATCACGCCCGCGCCGATGGTGATCACTCCATACCTGCCCTTGGGATGAGGGGCAATTCCCAATCCGAAATTTCTAGCCAAGCGCCGCGGTAGAGAGGTTTTCTTCTTTCACGGCCTGCATCGCAACATAAGTCGAAGTATGCGCCACGTTAGGAAGCAGGGAAATCTTCTCCGCAAGGACGGAACGATATCCCGCCATCCCCGAGGTGCGCACCTTCAACAAATAATCGAACGATCCAGCGATCATATGGCACTGTTCAATTTCCGGAATGCGAAGGCAGGCCTCGTTAAACGCAGAGAGAGCCTTTTCACGAGTATCACTCAGCCGGACCTCGACAAATGCAACGTGATCGCGCCCAAGACGGATCGGATCGAATAGCGCTCGATAGCCAAGGATGACGCCGCTCTCTTCTAAACGCTTCAAGCGGGCCTGCGTTGGGGATTTTGACAGGCCAATACGCTGTGCTAATTCTGTGACAGAGATACGACCCTCGACGGCGATTACATCGAGAATCTTGCGATCAAACTGATCCAAGCTATCCATCCAAATTTCCCGCAATTTTATTAATTTTCAGAAGAATTGAATACCATATTAAATTCCTTAAGGCAATTCGACCTAAGCTTGGCTGATATTATGGGTGAAATGCACTGGAGCTCCTCATGCCTCGCGATTTTGCCCAAGACCTATCGTCAAAGATCGACAGCCACACCTATGAAAATCAGCACAAGACCATCGCACGTTTGATCGAAGAAGCTGCGCTGTCAAACGCTACCAGAGTTCAGATTGTAGAACGTGCTGCAAAACTCGTTCGCGACATTCGCGACACTAGCGATCCAGGCCTGATGGAAATTTTCCTCGCGGAATATGGTCTTTCCACGGATGAAGGGATTGCGCTTATGTGCCTTGCCGAGGCTCTGCTTCGGGTTCCCGACCCAGAGACCATCGACATTTTGATCGAAGATAAGATTGCCCCCTCAGACTGGAGCCGCCACCTTGGGCATTCTGCATCCCCGCTTGTTAATGCTTCAACGTGGGCGCTGCTTCTGACTGGACGCGTCCTAGACGAGGGAAAGCCCGGCATTTCGAAGACTTTGCGTGGCGCAATCAAACGACTTGGCGAGCCGGTGATCCGTTCAGCCGTGGCACGCGCAATGCGCGAAATGGGACGCCAGTTTGTGCTTGGCGAAACTATTGAAAAGGCGATGCTTCGTGCAGAACGCATGCAGTCAAAGGGGTTTACCTATTCCTACGACATGCTTGGAGAGGCTGCGCGCACCGATAAAGATGCGAGGACCTATCAGCTGGCCTATTCACGCGCAATTTCGACAATTGCGGCCCACTGCAACAGCGAGCATGTTCGTGAGAATCCTGGAATTTCAGTAAAACTCTCTGCCCTTCATCCCCGCTATGAAGTCGCGCAGCGCGACAGAGTGATGAATGAACTCGTGCCACGCGTTCGCGCTCTTGCACAGCTCGCGCGGGCCGCTGGCATGGGCTTTAACATCGACGCCGAAGAGGCGGATCGCCTAAGTCTTTCTCTCGAAGTGATTGAGTCAGTTTTGAGTGACCCCTCTCTTGCAGGATGGGAGGGCTTTGGAGTCGTCGTTCAGGCCTATGGCCAGCGAGCGGGACATACCATCGACTGGCTCCGCGCGCTTGCCGAACGGCTGGACCGCAAGATCATGATACGCCTCGTCAAAGGCGCCTATTGGGATGCCGAAATAAAGCGTGCGCAGGTCGAAGGCATGTCCGGCTTCCCTGTGTTCACCAACAAAGCAGCCACAGACATCAGCTACATAGCCAATGCACGCAAACTACTCCGGGCGACTGATCGCATCTACCCACAGTTTGCGACCCACAATGCTCATACTGTTGCCGCTATTCTAAAGATCGCAGAGCAGGAAGCCGTCACCAAGGAGCAATTTGAATTCCAGAGGCTACATGGCATGGGCGAGACCCTGCATACGTTGGTCTTAAACGAAGAGAAAACCGCCTGCCGTATCTATGCGCCTGTAGGGGCACACGAAGACCTTCTTGCGTATCTCGTGCGCCGACTTTTGGAAAATGGGGCGAACTCGTCTTTTGTGAACCAGATCGTAGACCAATCGGTTCCAGCCGAAGTTGTCGCAGCTTGCCCGTTTGAAAAAGTCTCCCTCGCACATCCTATTTCGACCGGTGTGGCGCTCTTTGCGCCCGAGCGCCAAAACTCCAAAGGATGGGACATCGCACATACCCCCACCCTTCAGGCGATTGAAACGAAACGCGCACAGTTTGAGAGCAAGCCATTCTCCGCAGGTCCGGCACTTGCGACACCTTCGGACTGGGCACACCCGCGATCTGTCTTCAATCCGGCCAATGGTGACCTCATCGGCAATGTGAGCAACGCCTCAGCAAGTGACTGCACCGTTGCACACGAAGCGGCTCGCGTTTGGGATGCCCCCAAAGCAGAGCGACACACGGTTCTTAATCGCGCTGCCGATCTCTATGAGGCGAATGCGGAAATGCTTTTCGCACTCTTGGCTCGCGAAGCAGGCAAAACGCTCGCCGATGCAGTTGGCGAAGTCCGAGAAGCAGTCGATTTCCTGCGATACTACGCGGCTGAGATCCCAGATGGGGGTGCACGCGGCACTTGGGTATGCATTTCTCCTTGGAACTTCCCACTTGCGATTTTCACGGGCCAGATCGCGGCGGCACTGGCGACGGGGAATGCTGTGCTCGCCAAACCAGCAGGCCAGACGCCTCTCATCGCATTCGAAGCGGTAAAGCTTCTTTTGGAGGCAGGCGTACCGCAGAGCGCTTTGCAACTGCTCCCAGGTGAAGGCGATGTTGGGGCAGCCTTGGTTTCCGACAGTCGAGTGAAAGGCGTCGCATTTACCGGATCAACAGCAACGGCTCTCAAAATCCGAGCGAGTATGGCGGAACACTGTATCTCAGGTACGCCGCTTATCGCGGAAACGGGTGGCTTGAACGCCATGATCGTAGATTCTACTGCGCTTCCGGAACATGCCGTACGCGACGTGCTTTTGTCATCCTTCCGTTCTGCGGGGCAGCGTTGCTCGGCCCTGCGCTGTCTCTACGTTCAGGAAAATATTGCGCCTAAAGTATTGAAAATGCTGAAAGGCGCCATGAACGAACTCGCCATTGGCGACCCACTACTCCTCTCGACAGACGTAGGTCCAGTGATCGACAAAGCTGCGCAAGTAAGCATTGCCGAGCACATCGCAGCCGCCCGCTCTGAGGGCCGCGTTCTCCATGAACTCCAAATACCAACGAACGGCACTTTTATCGCGCCAACCGTAATTCAAGTTCAAAGCATCCGCGATCTAGAACGTGAAATCTTCGGACCTGTCCTTCATTTGGCAACCTTCAAAGCAGACCAAATTGATCAAGTCATCGAAGACATCAACGCCACTGGATATGGCCTTACTTTTGGGCTCCACACCCGTATCGATAGCCGTGTCGATGAAATCGTGAGCAAGGTAAACTGCGGCAATATCTATGTGAACCGCAACCAAATTGGTGCCGTCGTCGGCAGTCAACCCTTTGGCGGTGAAGGACTTTCGGGCACAGGACCAAAAGCTGGCGGTCCGCACTATCTTGCACGCTTTATCGAGCCGAAAGCAAACCCAACTAAGGAAAACTGGAGCGATCAGGGTGACACAACAGAACTAGAACAAGCGCTTCAAAATCAGTCTTTGCCCGTTTCGGTGAACATTACCAGCCTTCCGGGTCCAACCGGCGAGTCTAACCGCCTAAGCGAGGTCCCTCGTACTGGCGTACTTTGCCTTGGCCCAACAGCGCAAACCGTTGCTGAACAGGTCGCCGCAGTAGAAAAACTCGGCGGCATAGCAATCGAAGCGAAGGGCATGTTAGAGCCAAGACAGTTTTCGACCCTGCCAAAGCTGAGCGCGGTCATCTGGTGGGGTGACGAAACTACGGCAAAAGCGATTGAAGTCGCATTGGCTATGCGGACGGGACCCATCGTGCCATTGATCCGCGCCCTCCCTGATGCGGGCTATGTCTTGAACGAACGACACACCTGCATCGACACAACCGCAGCCGGTGGGAACGCAGCGCTTTTGGCAGAAGTCAGCCAATAACCTAGACCAAAAGGGCCAGAGTGCTTAGGTGTAAATATCTAAGCACTCTGGCCCTTCTTATGTTTCCGATCCGCGACCACAACCCATCCAGCACAACACCCTTTGTAACTTATTCTCTGATTGCAGCGAATATTGCGGTATTCCTGTATCAGCTCACGTTTTACGGCGATGATGCGAGCCTATCGCGATTTTACTGGGACTATGCGCTGGTGCCCGCGCGTGTCATGAGTGAGGGCTATTACCAGTCTTTTTTGACACATATTTTTCTTCATGGCGGTCTTTTTCACCTCGCCGGAAATATGTTGTTTCTCTGGATTTTCGGAGACAACCTCGAGGACCAACTTGGCCATTCGCGCTATCTGGGTTTCTACCTACTCGCAGGTCTTGGTGCGGGGTTCGCTCAATTTATTTTCGAGCCATACTCTAACGTGCCAATGGTCGGAGCCTCAGGAGCGATTGCGGGCGTCATGGGCGGATATCTATTATTATTCCCAAAGGCGCGCGTCGACATCCTCTTCATTTTCATTATATTTTTCAAAGTTTTCCCAATCCCAGCCTATATCATGCTTGGGATTTGGTTCGTCTTTCAGGTGATCAACGGACTTGGGTCGTTCGGCGCAGATGGAGGCGTCGCCTATTGGGCTCATGCAGGTGGTTTCCTTATCGGAGCCGCAATGATCTATCCAATCTGGAAAAAGAAAGGCGCGGCAACTTATTGGTCCCGCACCCTTGGTACTCCGCCTCATCCAGAAGCGCGCTATGAGTTCCGCCGCACCTCGATCCCGAGAGTGCCGCGCAGACGCCGTTAAGCGCCGCGAACCGCTTTGCAGAACGCTGGGAAGATCGGCTCATTGGCGCAAATGATCTCGCCGTCAGCAAGGATATCCTTGCCGGGAGTCAGCGGCTCGACAAAAGCACCAGCCTCTTTGGCAATTATCAAACCCGCTGCGATGTCCCAGTTCTTTAAACGACGCTCCCAGAAACCATCATAGCGACCAGCAGCGACATAGGCGAGGTCAAGCGATACAGCACCATAGCGGCGCACGCCCGAGCAGGCCGGCAGAACCCTTGCAAGTTCCTGTAGTGTCTGCGGAAGGTCAGAACGACCAGCAAAAGGCAGACCAGTCGAGAAAAGACCGTCGATCATGCGGGACCGCGCAGAGACACGCATACGGCTCTCGTTCATCCAAGCGCCTTCACCCTTTTCGGCGTAGAACATCTCATCCTTAACGGGATCGTAAACGACACCTGCGATCACTTGGCCTTTGTGCTCAAGAGCGATCGAGACAGCCCAATGCGGTAGGCCGTGGAGAAAATTTGTCGTGCCATCAAGTGGATCGACGATCCAGCGACGGGTCGGATCCTCGCCTTCAGTCTCACCAAATTCTTCACCAACGAAACCATAGCTCGGACGAGCGGCCATAAGCTCTTCACGGATGGTTTGCTCGGCTTGGCGATCCGCACGAGACACGAAATCACCGGGGCCTTTCGAGCTCACCTGAAGCTGTTCGACTTCGGTGAAATCTTTCAAAAGAGCACGACCAGCCTTGCGGGCGGTCTTCATCATTACGTTGAGGTTTGCGCTGCCAGCCATCGGGGCCTCCGTATTCGGTCAAGAGGGCCGTATAAGGCGGTAAGTCATGCGGGGCAAGTGCCCTGATTTCCTGCCCACGTTAACACTTTATTTGCACTTCCTCCCTATCATGAAAGTTCAGGGGTCGGGAAAGCAATGATTGCCAGTCAGTTAGATAAAATCCGTTATCAAACAAGGTTTGTTGTGCACGTCTCGGTCAGGGACATGTTCAAACGAATGACGTCGGCTTCAATGATGCTCGCTGTGTGTTGGTGGGTCGGCGCTACGCAGATCGTATTGATCTTGATAACAGCGATTCCCCTTTATGAACTTGCCCTTTACCTCCTCGCACGCAATCTCCCGGAACAGGATGACCACATCAGCCCGTCCTATATATTTTGTGTTTGGCTGGTGAACTGGACATCGACGATCGTCTACTTAACTCCAGCATTCATCCTTGCATCCGAACCCTCGGCGGCGATGCTATTGGCCGGTTTTTTGTGGCTCTTCGGTGTCTTCGTACATATTTCAAATACCTTCGCCTCGATGCCCTTCTTTAACTGGAGCCTGATGATCCCTTCCTATGGGTCTGCCTTCTATGTTTTCTATCGCGCATCGGGAAACGCCTTCTTACCCTCAAATGAGATCGAGTGGATCGTTACGGGCTCGATGATGGTTGTCTACATCTTCAACACCTTTGAGACGATGCACAAACAAAAGGACACTCAGCGCGCCCTTAATGCCGCTCGTGAGGAAGCGAACTCCCGACTCAGAGCGCTTGAATACTTGTCCCAACATGACAGCCTAACGGGTCTCTTGAACCGGCGCGCATTTGATGAGGCTTTGGCTAAGCTTCTCGTCAATCGTAATCGAAGCGGTGAGGTGTGCGTATTTCTTATCGACCTCGATGGGTTTAAGCCCATTAATGACACCTATAGCCATGAAGCCGGCGATCAGGTTCTTCAGACAATCGCCACACGCCTCAAGACTTTCGCTGGAGACAATGCAATTATCGGCCGCTTAGGCGGGGACGAGTTTGTCATCGCGACTCGTACGATCGGTAAGGCAACCTCTGCCTTGAGGTTTGCCGAGAATATGGCCGCCGATCTCAGTAAACCCGTTCCATATTGTGAAAAAGAACTACAAGTCGGTGCCAGCATTGGGATTGGAATCACGAGCCATGCCCCCAAGACCGTCGAAGCCCTTTGTGGCGCGGCGGACCAAGCAATGTATCGCGCCAAGAATACCGCTGGGATCAACGCAGTTCTCTTCGAGAAAGAAAAGTTCAAGCCTCGCCTGACATTGGATGATCGACAAACCCTGATCGAGGCCATGCATTCCAGCGCGCTGCGTCCCTTTTATCAACCCAAAGTCGATCTCATTTCACAGCGAACTGTCGGATTCGAAGCGCTGGCAAGATGGCAACACCCTACGCGTGGACTTGTCTCACCCGCAGAATTCTTGCCTATGATAGAAGAGCTCGGCCTTCACGGGGACTTCCTCACCCATATGGCAACCATCGTTTTGGATGACGTCGAGAATATGATCGCAGAAGGGTTAGACCCGGGACAGGTTTCCTTAAACGTGCCGGAAATGGCTCTGGCGACGCATTCTGGTCAAAAGGATCTCGAAAACCTATTAGCGGCCCACCCGTCTGCGAGCGCGCATCTCACTCTCGAAATCACCGAGGATGTATTCATCGCGCGCTCTGCTGAGATTATCCGAGAGAGTATCGCCCACTTTCGCAGCAATGGACTTCGCATTTCGCTCGACGACTTTGGCACTGGCTTCGCCTCGTTCCAACACTTGCGAGAACTGGAGTTTGACGAACTAAAGGTGGATGTAAGCTTTGTTGCGGACCTTGGCCTTGAGCCGCAGGTCGAAGTATTGATAAGCGGCTTTCTCGCAATGGCAGAGGGCCTCGGCGTTAATGTCATCGCAGAAGGTGTCGAAACGGAAGAGCAGCACGCCCACCTACTTCGGCTCGGCTGCAAAACTGCTCAAGGCTACCTTTTTGGCAAAGCCATGCCCACCAGTGAAACACGAATCCGCCTCTTGACCGAGCAATGCGCGACACAACCTATGCGCCGCGTTGAAGCTTAACCGCCTCCTGACGCGCCAAGCGGATAAAGTGAGCCATATAGGGCCGCGTCTTTTCATCATCCCTTGTTGCTGAAAACATGCGTCGTGTCAGACCCGAGGACGTAATTCGACGGGTAATATAGTCCGAGGACTGACGCACCTCGCGCACCACCCAATCAGGGAGCACTGCAACACCGCGGTTAGAGGCTACGAGCATGAGCACGACTGCGGTAAGTTCGACCTGACGGATTGCGGCAGGCTCTACCCGCGCGGGGCTGAGCAGCAGCTTGTAAATATCAAGGCGCGAACGATCCACCGGATAGGTAATCAAGGTTTGACCCCGAAAATCCTCGGCTTCGATCACATCCTTTTCAGCCAGCGTGTTGTGGGACGAGGCCACGAAAACAGGCTCATAGTCAAAAAGAGGCGTAAACTCGATGTCTACTTCGTCATCGGGATCGGATGAAATCACAAGATCAACTTCTTCTCGGCGCAGCGCATTCATCGCATCAAATGACAAACCAAGGCGGATATCTACATCCACCTCTGGCCACGCTTTGCGGAATTGCTCGAGAACTGGTAAAAGCCATTCGAAACAGGCGTGGCACTCAATCGCGATAAAAAGCCGGCCCGCCCGCCCCGAGAGCAGCCCCGAAAACTCGGCCTCAAGTTCGGCCATTTGCGGCAAAATGGATTCGGCCGCCGCAAGGAGCTTCATTCCAGCTGCAGAAAGCTTGAGCGGCTTTGAGCGGCGCACAAACAATTCCACCTGAGCCTGTTCTTCGATCCCTTTAATCTGATGGCTAAGAGCAGACTGGGTAATGTTGAGCATGTCAGCGGCACGTGCGAGGCCGCCCGTGTCATGGATCGCCTTAATCGTCCGAAGATGTCTGATCTCAATATGCATTGTGAATAAAACTCATGATCGTGGTGAATGTTATGAATTTGTCTCACATGAAGAAGTTTGAGACAAGGGGTGCAACAGATATGCAGGTGATTCAGATGCCACAGCCCAAGATTTCGTTCGAATTTTTTCCTCCAAAGAACCTCGAAGGTTCGTTCCGTCTTTGGGATTGCGTCAATGTGCTTTCCCCGCTCAGCCCCGAGTTTGTTTCAGTGACCTACGGCGCAGGCGGCACGACCCGTCAGCTCACGCATGAGGCGGTTGGCACCATTCATAAAACAAGCGGGCTCACTGTTGCGGCACACCTTACCTGTGTCGATGCGACCCGCGAAGAAACTCTCCAGATCGCCAATGATTACGCAGCAGTTGGGGTGACCGAAATCGTTGCGCTCCGCGGCGATGCCCCAAAGGGCACTGGTGGTTTCAAACCCGCAGCAGACGGCTTTCAGTCGTCGATCGAATTGATCGAAGCGCTAAGCGATACGGGCAAATTCCGCATTCGCGTTGGTGCTTATCCTGAAAAGCACCCTGACTCTTCAAACGCGGCAGCCGACGTTCAGTGGCTCAAGCGCAAAATTGACGCTGGTGCGCACAGCGCGATCACTCAGTTCTTCTTTGATGCTGACACGTTCTTCCGCTTCCGCGATGATTGCGTAAAGGCGGGTATCGATGCCCCGATTATCCCGGGAATTCTTCCGATCGAAAATTGGAACGGCGCTCGCAAGTTCGCACAAGCATGTGGCACTCACATCCCGCAGCTTATCAGCGATGCATTTGACAACGCTTTGCGCGATGGAACCCAAGACCTCCTTGCGACCGCACTGGCGACAGAGCTCTGTGATAAGCTGATCGAAGGCGGCGTGGACCACCTACATTTCTACACGCTGAACAAGCCTGAACTGACCCGCGATGTTTGCCACGCTCTTGGCATAAAGCCGCGCGTGAACCTCGAAAACGTCGCGTAAATCAAAATCATAGAAAGCAGGGCGGCTAATTGCCGCCCTTTGCTGTTTCGTGAACACTTTCCGAGGGATCGGTTCCGACGACCCGGCGGCGACGTCGAATGAATATCTTGCCCCAGCCGCCCCAATTTCCAACCGAAGGCG
>JAYPUF010000072.1:0-11334 GCA_038133925.1 Marivivens sp.
CGAGCCAATAGGCCGAGCGTCACGGGAAGCCGCTCTTCAAGGTCTGCCTTGATCGCGCGAGCAAGAACTGGTGCGGCCCCTTCGGTGCCGATCGCTACGGTGACGGGGTCACGATCTACGATGGCGGGGGTGATAAAGGCGCTGTCTTCGAGGTTATCCACGATATTGACCAAAGCCCCTTCTGCGCGCGCAATCGCAGCAACGCGGGCGTCTTCGGTGTCATTCTCGTTCGCAGCATAGAAAAGCGCGGCGCAAATCACATCGCCTTGGCGCAATGCGCGACGGGTTAGGGTGATTTTCCCCTCAAGGCCCAGCTTTTCGATGTCCGCATGGGGGGCATCCGTGTAGACTGCGATACGCGCTTCGGTCTTGAGCAAAAGGCGCAGTTTCGCCATCGCCGCCTCTCCACCGCCCGATAGGACGATGCGCCGACCGGCGACCGAGAGAAAGATGGGAAAATGCTGCATCGAAAGCTCCTAACTGTGTTGCGGGATATATAGAACATTTTCCCCCATTTTGCCTATTGTGCGTAACGAATAAGGACGTATGTTCTGATTGCACCTAGTTTAATGCCGCTTGTTCCAAAAGTTAGGAAAAACGAGAATGTCGTTTCGTATTGATGAGATGGATCGGAAAATCCTTGGTGAGTTGCAGCGGGATGCATCTCAATCTTTGGACGATATTTCCAAGAATGTGGGGTCTTCGAAGACGCCAGTTTGGAACCGAATCCGCAAAATGAAGGAAGCTGGGATCATCGGAAGGCAGACTGTTTTCCTCGATGCCGAAGCCCTTGGTTTCGAAGCTTGCTTCTTTGTTTTGATCCGCACGAGCGAGCACGAGGCCGATTGGCAGCGCAAGTTTCTAGCGGCCCTACGCGCACGTCCAGAGGTGCAAGAGGCACATCGACTTGCAGGGGATATCGACTACATTCTCAAAGTAAGGGTGAAAAACGCGCGCGCCTATGATGTCTTTTATCAGGCGCTCATCTCCGAAGTGAAAATCCACAACGTGACCGCGCTCTTGTCGATGGAAGAGATTAAGTCGACCCTTGAACTTCCACTTTAGGTGCGCACCAATAAGGAACGTAATCCGTGGAAATGGTAGACGTTTGCGAACTCTGAATTCTCGCCAAGCGCGAGTTTCGGGCACCGTTCGAAAAGCACGTTGAGCGCGGTTACTAGTTCGAGCCGCGCCAATGGCGCTCCGACGCAAAAATGGATGCCACCGCCAAAACTTGTGTTCACAGGGCCCTTGCGGGTCGGGTCGAAAACGTTCGGATTTTCATAGGCTTGCGGATCTCTGTTAGCCGAGGCCAAAAGGCAATTTACGGCATCACCTCGTTTGAAATCATGTCCAAAGACGGAGACGTCCTCTTTTGCATAACGGGTGAATGAGTGAAGCGGAGGATCATAACGGATGGCTTCCTCGACAATCTCTGGCGTGGCGTCGCGAATGCCAAGGTTCAGTAGTAATTTGACTGTGTTTCCCATCGTATGAACCGTCGCTTCGTGCCCTGCGTTGAGCAAGAGAATGCACGTTGTAATCAGCTCTTCCTCTGAAAGGGCGTCACCCTCGTCACGGGCGCGGATCAATTCCGAGATAAGGTCGTCTGAGGGCGCTTGACGCTTCAGTTGGATATGAGCGCGAATGTAGTCGCTAAATTCCGAAGAAGCCTGTGCTGCTGACTCTTCAATTTCGCGCGAGCGCCGCGCTTGGTACATCGACACCATTTTTGCCGACCAATCGAGTAATTGCGCAGCGTTCTCTTCAGGAACCCCAAGGAGACGGCAAATAACGACGACGGGGATGGGCGTGCAAAACGACTTGAGCAGATCAAATTCGCCGTCTGGAAACCGATCAATGAGGCTAAGTGCGAGTTGCGTGATTTCGGGTTCTAGCGATTTGATGCGGCGAGATGTGAACGCGCGCAGGACGAGCGAACGTAGCCGTGTATGACGGGGCGGCTCAAGTTCAAGCATCGAATGCGCTTCAAGATCATAAAAAGCCTTTGTGTGATCAGCGATCGGTGGCGCGAATTCTAACGGAATTTCGCGGCCAAAGCGCCTATCTTTGAGTAATCCGCTGACCGCAGGGAAAGATACGGCGCATACGGTTTTGTAGTCTTCCCAATAGATTAGATCGCCATGTTCCCGTGCCATATCGTAAAAGGCATAGGGGTTTTGGACAAATTCCGGATCTGTTGGGGACTGTTTTAGGTGCTTCATTTGTGCAGGTTGTCAGCAGCCTCTGGCATTTGCAACGGGCTCTTTGCTATCTTAGCGCAATGCAAAGGTATCAGGTCCAACGTATCGTCATGATCCTGCTCTTTCTCTCGGCTGTCGCCGCAGGGGCAAGAGCCGTTTGGAACTATGGTTTTGACTCTGCGCTGGATCAACTGGCGAACCGAGGTCGGTCCGACTTGGCTCTCGCGGGGGATCGCTTGACCTCGGAATTACAGTCATCGCGGGAGCTTGCGGTTTTTGTGGCGGCTCACCCGATGGTCAAAGGATTGCTCTTTGGGTCGCAAACCCGAGAGGCAACAAACCGCGTCCTTCAAGAAATTGCGGACAAGTCCGGGCTCATGGATATTGTCGTAGTATCGCCAGATGGCGAAACTTTGGCGCATGCGCGCGAACTTCCCGAAGAGGATCACGCCGAGCGAGAGGACTTTATTCGCGCAATGGATGGTGCTTTGGGCGTGTCCCACGCGATGAGCAAACTCTATGGTCGCAGGATTTTTCGATTTGCAGCTCCAGTTTTCGGCGGTGAAGGGCCTGTGATGGGGGCTGTCATTGCGATTACCGACGTTGAAGCCCTCGAGGCTGCGTGGCGCGGCGACCGCCCAACCGTGTTCTTTACGGATGAGCAAGGGGTGATCTTCGTTTCAAACCGTTCCGAACTGCTGTTCCGAGCGCGTGAGGGTAACCCGAGTGACGCCGTTTTGAGCGATGTCTATGAAACCGGGCGTGTCGTGCCTTTTGTCAACTACGTCAGCCAACTTCGTGCGGGTTTAGAACTTTGGGGCGTGGATGGAGGCAAGTATCTCCCCGCCCAAGCGCTACATTTTGAGCAATTTTTGCCGACGATTGGGCTTCGGGCCGAGGCGCTCTTGGACGTTGCGCCCGCTCGTCAATTGGCCTTTTTACAGGCAGCGATCACGGCTGCGCTTTGCCTTGCCTTTGGTGCACTCCTTTTCCTTGCGACTGAACGTAGGCGAACGCTTTCTCTTTTGAATCAAAGCCTTGAAGCGCGAGTCGAACGCCGAACCCAAGAGCTTCAGGCCGCCAACGCTTCGCTGCGTCGCGAAGTAGTTGAGCGCACCGCTGCGGAAGCTCGGCTCAAGCAAATGCAGGCTGAACTCGTTCAGGCAGGTAAGCTTTCCGCGCTTGGTCAAATGTCCGCTGGCATCAGTCACGAGCTTAATCAACCGCTCATGGCGATTAGGTCTTTTGCAGAGAACGCCGAGACGTTTCTTGAGCGTGGCAAGGTGGATGTGGCGGCGCAGAACTTAACTCGGATTTCTGAACTTGCGCGCCGGATGGGTCGGATCATTCGGAACCTGAGGGCCTTTGCGAAACAGGAGAACGAGCCGCTTACAGACGTTGAAGTCAATGGCGTGGTCGAGGCCTGTTTAGAAATGATTGCAAGCAAGGCTCAGCACGAGTCAGTCGAACTTGACTGGAAAGAACAGATGAGTTTGCCCAAAGTGCGCGCTGGCGAAGTTCGGTTGCAGCAAGTTGTGCTTAACCTGATCTCAAATGCGATTGATGCAATGGAGGGGCAAGACGGTAAGCGCGTTGAGGTCTGGACCGAGGATTTGGGTGGACGCGTCGCGCTTTCAGTGCGTGATCACGGACCAGGTATCGCGGAGCCAGAGAAAATCTTTGATCCGTTCTATTCCACGAAAAAGGTAGGCGCTGCCGAAGGGATGGGCCTTGGCCTTTCCATCAGCTATGGTCTCGTGCAAAGTTTTGGGGGAGCGATCCGAGGCCGCAACCATCCCGAAGGTGGGGCGGTCTTTACCATCGAGCTTACAGCATCCAAAGAGCAGGAAACCCCATGACCCGCAAAGTCTTAATGGTGGACGATGACCGCGAAGTCCGAGAGGCACTGGGGCAGACGCTTGAACTGGCTGATCTTGACCCGATCCTTGCGGGCTCTTTTGTCGAGGCGAAGGATCACATCGTTGCGGGCTTTGACGGGATCATTGTCACCGATATTCGTATGCCCGGCAAAGATGGGTTTCATCTTCTTGCTTACGCGCATGAAGTCGACCCCGAACTCCCTGTTGTCCTTTTGACGGGTGAGGGGGACATCCCAATGGCGGTTAAGGGAATATCCAGCGGTGCTTTCGGTTTTTTGGAAAAGCCTTGTGCGCCCAAAGATTTCCTTGCTGTCGTTGAGAAAGCCTTGCGCACGCGTTCTCTCGTTCAAGAGAACCGCCGCCTTAAACGCGAGGCCGAGACGGGAGACGCTGCTGCCCGATTGCTTCGAGGGCGGTCAGAGATTTCGCGCAAGATGCGCTCGGATGCACGCGCCGTCGCTCGGACAAGCGCTGACGTCTTGATTATGGGCGAGCCGGGCGTTGGCACTGCTAAGATGGCCGAAGTGGTGCACTTCCTTTCCGCTGGGTCCAATGCGCCATTCCTCAAATTCAGCGCCTCGACGTTTGGCGGTGACACGCTCGAACGCGCCTTTGAAGAGGCGATAGGCGGTTCTCTCTTTTTAGACGAAGTGGCTCGGATGACACCGGCCGCACAATTCTCGCTCTTGGAAGCGATGGAGAAGCCGAGCCGACCACGCGTCATCGCGGGAACCTACGCTGATTTACAGAAAGAAGTGAAGGAAGGGCGGTTCTCGCCGGATCTTTACTATATCCTTCAGGCGGCAACGATCCGCATCCCACCTTTGCGCGAGCGTCCCGAAGACATACCGGTGCTGTTCAAGCACTATGTCGATATCGCCTGCGAACAGTCTGACCTTCCAACGCCCGAAATCACGCCTGAGGTGCTCTCAAAGTTGATGGCGCAGGATTGGCCGGGAAATGCGCGTTCTCTCATGAATGCAGCGATGCGCTTTGCAATGGGCCTTGGAGATGTGGGAGAGGCTCAGCCCGAAGAGCTCGGCCTTGCCGAGCAGATGGCTCAGGTGGAGCGCAGTCTTCTTATCGCCGCTTTGCAGCGACATGGGGGCAACGCGACCGAAGCAGCCAAGGGGCTCAAGCTGCCACGCAAGACCTTCTATGACAAACTCGTGCGTCACGGGATAAAAGCTGAACTCTATCGCGACTGAATCATGTTGTGCGGTTTTCCGCACAGTTAGCGGAAACCTGTGTGCGGAATTTCGCCACTGTTTAGTGGGAGGCTAGGAACTTTCCTAAGTGAAAAGTCGCATGAATATGAAAGTAAATGATTTTTTCCAGAGCCTAAGGTTCTGTGAGTTTCCTCTTGCTGCCTTTCGAAGCTGCCTTTTTGTTGTGCACAGTCATTCAAATCGGATGCCGAACTAAAATCCTTTGGGAGGAAACCATGAAATTCTTCAAGCTTGCAGCCTCTGCTGCCGCTCTCTCTGTCGCCGCTTCGGGCGCATTCGCCGACACCGCTGGCTGTGACGAAGGCGAAATCGTCGTCAAGTTCGCGCACGTCACCAACACCGACAAGCACCCCAAGGGTATCGCTGCGAGCCTTCTTCAGACGCGTGTCAACGCCGAGATGGAAGGCAAGATGTGCATGGAAGTTTACCCGAACTCGACCCTGTACAACGATGACCAAGTTCTCGAAGCCATGCTTCAGGGGGACGTTCAGCTTGCAGCACCTTCGCTTTCGAAGTTCGAAGCCTTCACCAAGCAATTCCGTATTTTCGATCTTCCGTTCATGTTCAAGAACATTGATGCGGTAGACGCGTTCCAAGGTTCGGATACGGGTCAGGCAATGCTCGACTCGATGCAGCGCCGCGGCCTTCAGGGTCTTGGCTTCTGGCACAACGGTCTCAAGCAGTTCTCGGCAAACGTTCCGCTACTTCTCCCGACCGATGCTGAAGGCCTCAAGTTCCGCGTTCAGCCTTCGGACGTTCTCGTAGCTCAGATGGAAGCTCTCAAGGCTTCGCCGCAGCCGATGGCATTCTCGGAAGTTTACGGCGCACTTCAGACTGGCGTTGTTGACGGTCAGGAAAACACTTGGTCGAACGTTTATGGCCAGAAGTTCTTTGAAGTTCAGGACGGCACCACTGAAACCAACCACGGTGTTCTCGACTATCTCGTCGTGACCTCGACCGACTGGCTCGACAGCCTTGATGCAGATGTACGTGATCAGTTCACCACCATCTTCAAAGAAGTCACCACCGAGCGTAACGCTGCTGTTGGTCAAGTTGACCTTGAAGCACGTCAGGCTGTTCTCGATGCAGGCGGCGTAATCCGCGAGCTGACCGCTGAACAGCGTCAGGCATGGGTTGATGCGATGCAGCCGGTTTGGACCCAGTTCCTTGAGGACGTAGGTCAGGAAAACATCGACGCAGCACAGGCTTTCAACGCTGCAAACTAAGACTTAGCGCGGGGCTGGCAACGGTCCCGCACTCTGGCGGACGTGATTGCGTCCGCCTTTTTTCTATCCGGTGATGTCGGAGACTCCCCATGGCTCAAAAATACACCCCAACGGGTCCTATTTCGCGCGCAATTCACACGTTTGAAGAGACCTTTATCGCCCTTCTGTTGGGTTTGATGACTGTCGTGACCTTTGCAAACGTTGTGCTTCGTTATGCCTTTAATTCTCAGCTGATCTGGGGCCTAGAGGTGACGTTGGTTCTGTTCTCTTGGCTCGTGCTCTTCGGTATTAGCTACTGTTTCAAGGTCACGGCGCACCTTGGTGTCGATGCGCTCTTGGCAATTGTGAATCCGCGACTGCGTTTTGCCATGACGATCCTCGCTTGTGGGATCAGCCTCGCCTATGTTGCTCTTCTTATGAAGGGGGCTTGGGACTACTGGGCGCCGTTCGGCGGTTTTGACGCAACCGATGGCCGTTGGTTCCCAACTGGCTTTGCCAAGACACGTGACCAAGCTTGGTACGAAACCGAGCAAATTCCGATCCCATTCGCAAAGGAATGGCTCGAGAACACCTTCAATATGGGGGAGGAGTATGAAAAGCTCCCGCGCTTTATTCCCTATCTCATTCTCCCAGTTGGTATTGCTCTTACGCTTTTCCGCGTAATCGAAGCGACCATCGCCATTCTGCGCGGTAAAGCCGAAAGCCTTATCGTCAGCCATGAAGCCGAAGACGCCGTTGAAGAAGTCGCGGCTATGAACCGCGAGGACTAATTCCGATGGATGTTTTCCTTCTCTTTGTGATGATCGTCGGACTTCTGATGATCGGTGTGCCGATTGCAATCTCTCTTGGCTTTTCGTCGATCATCTTCCTTCTGGTGTTCTCTGAAACCTCGCTCGCTTCTGTTGCGCAGTCGATGTACCAAGCGATGGCGGGGCACTATACGCTCCTTGCTATTCCGTTCTTTGTGCTTGCCTCGTCATTCATGTCGACGGGCGGCGTTGCGAAGCGGATCATTCGATTTGCGATTGCTTGTGTGGGCCACCTTCAGGGCGGTTTAGCGATTGCTGGCGTGTTCGCCTGTATGCTCTTTGCAGCGCTCTCTGGCTCGTCGCCTGCAACCGTGGTTGCTATCGGTTCGATCGTGATCGCTGCGATGCGTCAAGTTGGCTACACCAAGGAATTTGCGGCAGGGGTCATCTGTAACGCAGGTACCCTCGGCATCTTGATCCCGCCGTCCATCGTGATGGTGGTCTATGCTTCGGCGACTGACGTTTCCGTTGGCCGGATGTTCCTTGCAGGTGTTATTCCAGGACTCCTTGCGGGTTTCATGCTCATGGTCACGATCTATGTGATGGCCAAGATCAAGAATATGCCCAAGGGCGAATGGCTGGGCTGGGGCGAAATCTTTAGCTCGTTCCGAGAAGCAGGCTGGGGCCTATTCCTCATCGCGATCATCATGGGCGGCATCTACGGCCATCCATGGATTAGCTTTTCTGGTGGTGAAGAAGGCTTGATCTACTGGCGCGGCGGTGCATTCACCCCGACCGAAGCCGCTGCAGTTGCCGCGATCTATGCCTTCTTGATTGCGAGCTTTGTCTATCGTGACATGGGACCGCTTGCGTCCGAAAATGGTCCGATCTCGCTCCTGCGCAAGCCCCATGCGATCATCACCGCATTCTTCCACCGCGATACCCGCAACACGCTCTTTGAGGCGGGTAAGCTGACCGTGACGCTGATGTTCATCATCGCCAACGCGCTCATCCTCAAGCACGTGCTCACCGACGAGCAAATCCCCCAGCACATTGCAGGGGCAATGCTCGACGCTGGTTTCGGACCGATCATGTTCCTTGTCGTTATAAACGTGATCCTCTTGATCGGCGGTCAGTTCATGGAGCCTTCGGGACTTATCGTGATTGTGGCTCCGCTGGTGTTCCCGATTGCGATCGAGCTTGGCATCGACCCGATCCACCTTGGTATCATCATGGTCGTGAACATGGAGATCGGTATGATCACTCCACCCGTTGGCTTGAACCTCTTCGTCACCTCTGGTGTCGCGGGGATGCCGATGATGGCTGTGGTGCGTGCAGCGCTTCCGTTCCTTGCCGTTCTCTTCGTTTTCCTCATCCTGATCACCTATGTGCCGTGGATTTCCACCGCCTTGCCGATCTCGATCATGGGACCTGAAATTATCACCAACTAGACCTCCTCCTCCTTAAATGGTTGGTGATTGAAGGGGCGGCACACCTGTGCGGCCCCTTTTCCTTTTGAGGCGCGACACCTTGGCCTAGGTTGCGCAAAATCCTTCAAGTGTTAAGAACCTTGAGGATTGAAGATGAAGGATGACGCGATGACCCAATCACATGTTCTGATCGCTGGCGGCGGTATTGGCGGCCTCGCGTTGGCTTTAACACTTGAACAGATTGGCGTTCCCTGCACCGTCTTTGAAAGCGTCTCAGAGCTCAAACCCTTGGGCGTGGGTATTAACATTCAACCCAATGCGGTTCGCGAACTTTTTGATCTTGGGATCACCGCGGAAGACTTGGACGGTGTTGGTATAGGGGCAAAGGAATGGGCGCTCGTTGGCCTTAACGGTAATGACATTTATGCCGAGCCGCGTGGTTTGGAGGCAGGTTATAATTGGCCGCAATATGCAGTGCACCGAGGCCGCTTCCATCTCATGCTTCGTGACAAATTTGTCGAGCGCGCAGGCGAGGGGGCATTGCGCCTCGGTTGCCGAGTGGTCGGTTATGAAAAGACCGAGAACGGTGTTGTCGCTTTGATTGAACGCCCAAATGGCGAGATGCTTCGAGAAGAAGGGACGCTTCTTATCGGCGCTGACGGGATTCATTCGAATATTCGAGCGCAGATGCACCCAGATCAGCCCGCAATTCATTGGGGTGGGGCGGTCATGTGGCGCGGCACGACCCGCGCAAAGCCGATCCGCACAGGGTCGTCTTTTGTCGGGCTTGGCACGCATGAGCACCGCATGGTGATCTATCCGATTTCACAACCTGATGCGGACGGTTTTGCCGATGTGAACTGGATTGCCGAAGTCACCTTCAAAGATCTTGATCAACGCACCGGTTGGTTCAAGCCAGCCAAGATCGAAGACTTCATCCATCACTTTGAGGGATGGACATATGATTGGCTCGACGTTCCGGCGCTCCTTCGCGGTGGGGATGTCGCGTATGAGAACCCGATGATCGACCGTGACCCCGTATCCACGTGGCAAGATGGCCCCGTGGTTCTGATGGGTGACGCTGCACATGCGATGTATCCAACGGGTTCAAATGGCGCGAGCCAAGCGATCATCGACGCACGCACGCTTGGCACCGCTTTCCTTGATCAAGGTGTGACCGAAGCTGCGCTCAAACAATATGACGAGGCACTCTGCGGTCCCGTGTCCGAGCTGATCCTTCGCAATCGCGGGGCGGGTCCTTTTGGGCTGTTGAATATGGTGGATGAGCGTTGCGGCGGCACGTTTGAAAATATCGACGACGTGATCCCCGAGGCGGAGCGCAACGACTTCATGGCAAAGTATAAGGCAGCAGCTGGCTTCGCCAAGGAAAAGCTAAACGATGCGCCACGGACGATCCCCGAAGGCGCCAAGGTCGCGCTCTAAATGGAAGGGGGCGTCGCCGCCCCCCCCCCCACCAATTCTTAGGCGTTTTCGAGCGCCGAGATGATCGGACCAAAGTCCGCAGCTTTGAGCGAAGCGCCGCCCACAAGCGCACCGTCAACGTCTTGAACCGCAAAGATTTCTGCAGCGTTGGTCGGCTTAACCGAGCCGCCATAAAGCACGCGCATTCCTTGGCCTTCGTCGCCAAAGCGAGCAACCAAAAGGCTGCGGATATGGGCGTGAACTTCTGCGATTTGCTCTAGCGTCGGGATTTTGCCTGTGCCGATGGCCCAAACGGGTTCATATGCAATTACAGTATTGGCCGCGGTCGCGCCTGCGGGAACGGAACCGCCAAGCTGTGTTTCTACAACGCCCAGCGTTGCGCCGCTTTCACGTTCCTCAAGTGTCTCACCGATGCAGATCACAGCGATAAGCCCACCTGCCAGTGAGGCTTCGCTCTTGGCGCAAACGATGGCATCAGTTTCACCGTGGTCCGCGCGGCGCTCCGAGTGGCCAAGGATCACGTGAGATGCGCCCGCATCCTTTAGCATCGCAGCCGATGTGTCGCCCGTGTGTGCACCTTTGCCATTCATGTGGCAATCTTGACCGCCAGTCGCAACTGCGCTTCCCGAAGTCACATCGCTCATACGCGAGAGGAGCGTCGCTGGTGGGCAGAGGAGAAGATCGACCGATGGGGTCGGATAGGCTGCAATAAGTGCCTTGACCTCTGTAAGGTCGGCGGCAGTTCCGTTCATTTTCCAGTTACCAGCAGCGAGTTTACGGCGCATGTGAATCCTCCTTGGTGCGTAATGTTACCTCTAACAGTCCGCAAAAAGGTTTCAAGCGCTCATAGATACTCTAGGGCGCGACTTGCGAGCGCACTTGCCTCCTCAGGGTTGTCGAGGATGTCTTCGGGAAGTTCCCAATAGGGCATGGTTCCAGTGCGGCCGTTGTCGCGAACATAGGCCCAATGCGCCCAGCCTTGTGCTGTCATCCAGCGGGCAAAATCGCCTGCGCCTTTGAGAAGGATCGCACCATCAGACCGGATGATCGCGAAAATCGTACCGCCCGAGTAAATGCAAAGACCACCCATCATCTTTCGAGTGCTCAAAGGGCCAACACGGCGGAACAGGTCTAGGGCAAACTCGATCTGTTCGTCCGAGATGCTCATTTGTT
>JAYPUF010000073.1:0-11296 GCA_038133925.1 Marivivens sp.
TTTGCTCCCACGCATGGGCGAGAATGCCAACCGAGCGAGAGAGGCAGAACAAGCCTCGGGCCAATGGCGGCTCGCAACCGAGTTCAGCAAAAATGACAGCTGTTGCCCCATCTATATTCATTGGTACAGGACGCGAACGCCCCGCTCCTAGAACAGCTTCGACCGCCTCCCCTATATCGGCGAAACGCCCTGTGACAACGCCTTGCGTTGCCGCCTCACGAACCAGAGCGAGCAAACGAGGCGCACGGGGATCACCGTCCTTATGGAAACGATGACCAAAGCCCGGAATAAATTTGGTCCGCGTGTTCTGCCATTCAGCGATTGCGCCACGCGTCGCCTCATTCACAGTTTGACCCGAAGCACTTCGACCTTCGATGTCATAATAGAGCTCAAGAGTTTGCTCTCCTGCCCCACCGTGCACATCGCCCAACATATTCACAGCACTCGCCATCGCATTGTTCAACGGCAGCCCACAAGAAACAGCCATCCGCGCTGCTGCAATGGAAGGAGCTTGTGGGCCGTGATCCACCGCAGCGACCAACGCCGCTTCCAAGAGATCCGCTTCACCCGCATTCGGAAGACGTCCAGCGACCATCAACCAAATCATTGCGGGGAAGCTCACGCCGCCGATCAGCTCTTGAATCGGAATGCCACGAAAATTGATCTTTCCCGGTTCCATGTCGATGATCGAAGTGCGCCACCAGTCTCGCACATCTTGAGCATCTTGGTTCATATTTCGCCCCTTTCGCGCATCGCGCTGATTTCGCTTTTTGAATAGCCCAACTCACCCAACACCAGCGCGTTGTCCGCGCCAAGTTCCGGCGGGGGCGAAGCGACTGTAGGCACGCATCCGTCGATCTTGACACCTGTCCGGAGCACCGAAATCGGACGCCCTACTCCCGGAGCTTCTTCGAAATGGGCGATCATACCCCTATCGCGGATAACTTCGTGTTCAAGGATCTCGGGCAAGTCGAGCACCGCACCGGATGGAACACCCAGTTTATTCAACTCTTGCGCCCAGTCCCGTGCTTTCTTTGAGGACAAGGCGGCATCGATTTCCGCTTTTAGGGCAAGACGATTTCGTTTTCGGTCTTCGCGTGTCAGGTAGTTAGAATTCTCTATCAAGTCCTCTCGTCCAATGTGTCGCGCAAGGATCAACCACTGCTCGTCCTTGTTGGCAGCGATATTGATCGGCGCGTCCTTTGCTTTGAACGTCCCCGAAGGCGCAGAAGTTAGGTTCTCATTCCCGTTTGGCGTCGGACGCTGCCCCGCAATGAGCCAATTCGATACGGCCCAACCCATTGTTGCGATTAAAGACTCTAACATCGAAACATCAATATACGCCCCCCGCTGAGGCGCATTTAGGGCCGCAGAAATCGCCATTGCTGCTGTCAGCCCGCCAACGGAGTCAGCGACTGGGAAGCCGACGCGGAGCGGGGCGCTTTCTGTATCGCCAGTGATCGACATCACTCCAGATGCCCCTTGCACAATCTGATCATAGGCGGGGCGATGCGTCCAAGGTCCGCTCTGCCCGAACCCGGAAATCGCACAATAAATCAGTTTAGGGTTCTCAGCCTTGAGGTCTTCGTAACCCACCCCAAGTCGATCCATGACGCCGGGGCGATAGTTCTCGACCAGAACATCCGCCGTGCGAACTAGCCGTCTTAGGATTTCCCGTCCTGCATCTGTCTTGAGGTTCGCCGTTATCGACCTTTTACCGGCATTTTGGGCCAAAAAGGAAACGCCCATTCCCTTGGCGCTTAACTCGGGATCTGCACCAAGCTGCCGCGCGAGATCGCCGCTCTTTGGAACCTCCACCTTGATAACCTCGGCTCCCAGGTGCGCAAGCTGATGGCAACAGAACGGGCCCGCAAGAACATTCGTCAGATCAAGGACGCGTATCCCCTTGAGCGGAATAAGAGCTGGATTTTCCACCTAATCACCCCAAAAGTTCTACTAGACAGAACATATGATTCAATAATAGAACCTTTGCAGCCCAAAGCTCGTTCTGTCAAGAAAAGGAGCGCAGAAATGACCGACACAAAAGGCGTCGACGCCGTGGAACGCGCGCTCGGTATATTGGACGTCTTCTCAAAGGAGGCCGTTGAACTTACCCTGACCGAGATTTCTGCGAAGACGGGGCTCTACAAGAGCACCATCCTTCGTCTCGCGGTTTCTCTCGAAAAGTTCGGATACGTGCTACGCGGCGAGAATGGAAAATTTCGACTCGGCCCCGCAGCTTGGCGGTTGGGCGCGAACTATAGGCATAGCTTTGACCTTGAAGAAGTACTTCGACCCGAACTCAGGGCGCTAAGTGAAGCCACACAGGAAACCGCGTCGTTTTACGTCAGAGAGGGCAACCAACGAATTTGTCTCTTCCGTAGCGAACCGATGCGCGCAATTAGACACACGATCACCGAAGGTGCCAGTATGTCGCTTGATCGCGGCGCCTCAGGCAAGATCCTTTTGGCCTACGGTGATCCGAATGGATATCCAAGAATTGTCGAAGACGGATACGCTCTTTCGCTTGGCGAGAGAGAGGCCGAAGTCGCGGCGCTCTCGGTTCCGCTCAGAAAGCCAGACGGTCACCTCCTAGGTGCGCTTTCTGTCTCAGGTCTCATCACACGTTTTGCGCCGGAGCACCAAGAAACGCTCTTGGAGGCATTGAAGTCTGCACAAGCACGTCTCGAGTCACAATTGGTGTAAACATCATTGAACGACAGCAGCGCTCCACTCACGTAGGAACTGCTGACGTTTGAGCGGATCGACAAAGACCAATAACCCTGTATCAAGTCGTATTGGTCGTAAATAAGACTGCGCAGCCAAAGCACCCGCATTTATGCGAGGCAAACCCGTCTCTTCCTCAAGGACTGCTTGACCTGTGCCGCTGAGCAAGAAATCGAGAAATACTGCCCCACCAGATGGGTTTTCCGCGTTTGCAGGGATAAGTGCTGTCCGCAATAGGATGTTGGTGAAATCTTCGAGCTCGACCACCTGCGTGGTGGTATCTTTATTCAGACGTGCGAGCGCATAGCTCCCGAGTACGTTATAAGCGATCACCAATTCACCGCTTTCGACAGCGTTCAACATAGCGCTTGAGGCTTCATAAAGTTCTGGCTCTAGCCCTCCCATGACCTCACTTAAGCGCCAATACGTGTCTGATTGCCGCGCATCTTGGGTCGCAAAAAGATAACCTGCGCCCGACTCACGCGGATCGTAAGTCCCGATCCTTCCTCGAAAGATTTCGGGATCGTCACGCATCTGGCGGATCAGATCCGATCGCGTGGCAGGCATAGAGCGCCCTTCGAACGCCGCACGCGAAAGAACGGTTACGACTGGCTCTTGTGCAAATGCAAAAAGCTGATCTTGCCAACGCGCCCAATCGGGCAAGGCTTCGGTCTGAGGAGAACTGTGTCCTTGGGCAAGCCCATCGTTTGCCAGTTTCATCTGAAGGTCCATTGCAGACGAAACCGCGAGATCAAAGGCCACCCCTTCATCGTAAATCGCGCGATAGACCTCTTGGGTGCTTGCCACCACATAATCGACGCTTAGCTCGGGATGAGCAGTCTGAAACGCTTCAATGAGCGGGCGGAAAATCCCGATATCTGTCGTCGACAGAATCGTGATCGTCTCGTCGCCTTGACCCTCAAACAGCTGCTGCTGCTCAATTTCAAAAGCAGACGCGAAAGACGCGATTAGTGAGATTGCAATGGAACATAGAGCACTGCGCATGTACCGCCCTCCTCTCTTTCTGCGATTTCAAATTTGCCATTCATCGAACGCGCAACTTCTTTGACGATAGTCAGCCCGAGCCCTGAGCCGACCACATCATCAACATTCCTACCGCGTTGGAAGCGCCCCATTAGCTGTGACGTTGGCGCGCCAGAAAGCCCGCGCCCGCTATCCTTGACTTCAAGTTTCGCAAAGTCCGCCTCTGCGCTCACGCTGACGACTACACTCCCGTTTTTCTCAGTATATTTGATCGCGTTATCGACCAAATTTCGAAGCGCAGCTTCGAGAAGAATGCGGTCACCATCAACGATTATCTCACCTACAATCGGAACACAGTGGAGAGAGACACCCTTCATTTCGGCCGATGGTTCATAGCTCTCAGTTATATCTTCAGCGAGAATTGAGAGGTCTATTTTTTCGTCCGCGCGTTGATCAGACCGAAAAACGACGGCGGCGTGCTCGAGCATTTGGCCTGCCGAACGCGCCGAATTGTCGACGGATCGGATCATCGAACGGATCGTGTCGCGGGCTTCCTCACTTTCGGTTTGACGCAAGGCGATCTCTGCTTGGGCGCGCAGCGTCGCGAGAGGCGTTCGAATATGATGCGCGGCCTCGGCAATAAACGTTTCTGTCCGACTGAGCGCCACTGAAAGGCGCGACATGAATCCATTGAGCGCTGTCACGAGAGGAACGAGTTCTCGCGGAACAGGTCGTTTGACAGGCCGAAGATCCTGAGGCCCGCGCAGCCCAACTGCCTCCACAAGGGAAGAAACAGGTTTGACCACAAGCCGTGCCGTCAAAATCGACAGACCGACTGCAATGACAAAAAAACCAATACCAAGCATCGCGGCCCGTTCGGCAAGACTAGCAACAATGCTTTCTTGCGATGTGCGTGTTTGGGCGACTATCACACGCGCCGCAAGCGCCTTGCCATTGACCAAGACCGAACGCTCAACGGCGGCTGCACGGAGGTCCACGCCACGAAAACGCTCGTCATAGAAAAACGGCGTCAAACCGGTTAGCGGGTCCACTGGCAGTGAGAGTTCGGCATAACCCGTAACCGTCTCGTCCCCGATCATGATACGGTAGAAGACGCGATCTTGTCCGACAGAGCCAAGCATTGAAAAGGCCGTGTAGGGAATATCGACGGCAACTCCATCCTCACCGCCGCGAAGCTCTTCAGCTATCGCGATAGTTGCAGCACCAAGAATACTATCCTGAGTGCGCTCCACCGCAGAATCGGCAACCGTCCTTACAGAGATGTAGAGAAGTCCAGATAGGAGAATCGCCACCAAGAAGAGCTGCAAGAGCAGCCTTCGGCGAATCGAAATGGACTGGTTCACGGCCTTCTTCATGCGAAGGTCAGGCGATAACCCACGCCTCTGACAGTTTCGATTTTGGCCCCGCTACCGTCGAGTTTTTTACGTAGGCGACCTACATAAACTTCAATCGCATTGTCGGTCACCGCCTCGGAGGCCGCAAAAAGTCGATCGCACAATTGGGTCTTTGAGAAGATACGTTCAGGCGCCGAAACAAGGACTTCAAAGAGGCGCAATTCACGACTTCTTAGTTCTCGGGTTTCGCCTGCAAAACTAAGCGTCGCCGTAAGCGGATCAAAGGTCAGATCGGCAAAGGTCATACGGGTTTGCGACACCCCTGAACGGCGACGGAGCACGGCGCGCACGCGTGCCTCTAACTCCCCGAAATCAAAGGGTTTAGTGACGTAATCATCCGCCCCCGTATCCAAAAGCGCGACACGGTCAGACACCGCCGAACGGGCAGTCATGACGATCACGGGTGTGTCACGCTGGGCACGTCTATGTGACGCCAAAAAATCGCGTCCATCCCCGTCGGGGAGCATGATGTCGAGTAATATGAGATCATAGCTTGCCGCGGCAAGGTGATCTTCGGCATCGGCAAGCGACGCGGCCCAATCGACGCCGTGCCCATCGAGAGACAAACGCTTCTGAACAGACAGAGCGAGATCGCTGTTATCTTCGACGAGTAGAAATCTCATGCAGCGCTCCCTTTACGATTTTTTTGAACATGACAGGTTCATGTCAGGTTGAAGGGAAATTTTTCATCTTCGCAAGGGGCCGGAGGGACCGCCCCTCATTACTGTCTGGGAGGACAACAATGAAAATGACCATCAAAGCGCTCGTATCGGGCGTTGCTCTGTCTGTTGCTGCAAGCACCTCGTTTGCTGCTGAGTGCATTGCACCTGCAAACCCCGGCGGCGGCTGGGACTTCACCTGCCGTCAGATCGGCAAAATCCTTTTCGACATTGGTCAGGTCTCTGAACCTGTTCAGGTCACCAACATGGCAGGCGGCGGCGGCGGTCTCGCATTCAGCCACGTTGTGAACGAGCGCGCTGACGATGCAGACCTTATCGTTGCAGCGTCTTCGGCAACCACGACCCGTCTTGCCCAGAACGCATTCGGCGGCATGACTGCTGATCAAGTTCGCTTTGTCGGCGCGATCGGTGCTGATCCGGGCGTGATCGTCGTTGCTGCCGACAGCCCGTTCCAATCGCTCAATGATCTCGTCGCCGCAATGCAGGCAGATCCGGGTTCGGTCGCATTCGCTGGTGGCTCGGCTGTAGGCGGCTTTGACCACCTCAAGGTGCTTCAGGTTGCCAAGGCTGGCGGCATCGATGCGGTCACCAAAATCAAGTACATCGGCGTAGATGGTGGTGCAGATGCAATCACTCAGACCGTGGGCGGCTTTACCCAAGGTATGACCGGCGACATGTCTGAAGTTGTTGGCTTCATCAAGTCGGGCGAAGTGCGTGCTCTCGCAGTTCTTACCGAAGAGCGCGTTCCGGGCTTTGATGACATCCCGACCGCTCGCGAGCAGGGTCTTGATGTTGTTGCTGTGAACTGGCGCGGTCTCTACGTTCCCAAGAACATCTCGGACGAAGAGTTCAACGCTTGGGCAGAAAAGCTCGCAGCCGTTGCAGGTTCGGACGAGTGGAAGCAGGCAATGGCTGACAACGGTCTTGCTCCCTTCACCAAAGTCGGTGGCGACTTCCAGTCTTGGGTTGATGGCGTTGTTGCTCAGACCGAAGAACTCAGCCGTGAAATCGGTGTAATCCAGTGATGAAAAGCGACCGCGTCTTCGGACTGGTCGCCGTACTGGTGGCGCTCGCGTATATCGCGAGCGCCCTCCAGATTCAGACCAGCTTTCTCTCTGATCCAGTTGGCTCCAAGACGTTTCCGATCCTGATCGCAGCTGCCGCAATCGTTTGCGGTGTCTCGATGATCATGAAACCTGATCAAGAACCCGACTGGCCCGAATTGAATGTTCTCGCCTCACTGGCATTTTCGGTCGTCATTCTTGTCGGCTATGCATATGCACTCAAACCAATTGGATTTCTTGTTCCGACTGCAATTGTGGCCTCTGTTCTGAGCTACCAGATTTCGCCCAAACCTCGGTTTGCAGTGCTTGCTGGCTTTGGCCTGTCGCTCGGACTTTTTGTCATCTTCAAGTATGCGCTGGGCTTAAGCCTTGCAGCATTCCCCAAAGCCTTGATGGGCTGAGGAGTTATCCATGGACATTCTAGCAAATCTCGCGATCGGCTTTGACATCGCACTCAGTCCCTACACCTTCATGCTGGCCGTCATCGGCTGCTTTCTAGGCACGATTATCGGCGCTCTGCCGGGTCTTGGGCCGTCGAACGGTGTGGCAATCTTGATCCCGATCACGTTCACGCTTGGCCTTGATGCCGTAGCTGCACTCGTGCTTTTGACTTCCGTTTACTACGGCGCAATGTATGGCGGACGTATAAGCTCGATCTTGCTCAACATTCCAGGCGACGAGCCGGCAATGATGACCACCCTCGACGGTTTTCCGATGGCCAAGAACGGCCGTGCAGGCGATGCTCTTGTGATCTCGGGCGTGGCCTCTTTCGTAGGTGCGCTCCTTGCGACTATTGGCCTAATGTTGCTCGCCCCGATGCTTGCGCGTGTGGCCTATCTCTTTGGCCCTGCCGAGTATTTTGCGCTTTATCTGCTTGCTTTCTCGACACTTGGCGGCATTGCATCCAAGAACCAAGCAAAGGCGGCTTTGGCTTCATGCGTCGGTCTCGGCATCGCGATGATCGGGCTTGATAATACGACTGGTATGCCTCGCTTTACAGGTGGCAATATGCACCTGATGGACGGCGTGGACTTCCTTGTTGCTATTGTTGGTCTCTTCGCAGTCTCCGAAGTGTTCGTCTTTATCGAAAGCCACGGCAAAGACAGCGCCGTTGGCGTCAAACTCGACAAAGTCACAATTCCTTATCGCGAGATTTGGCAAACACGCTGGACAATGATCAGATCCTCGGTCGTGGGCTTTATTGCGGGTGTTCTCCCTGGCGCGGGCGCTTCTCTTGGCTCGTTCCTCACCTATATGATGGAAAAGTCTATCGCAGGGGAAAAAGGCGGCTTCGGCACTGGCGTTGCCAAAGGTGTTGCAGCCCCTGAGGCAGGCAACAACGCAGCCGCTGGTGGCGCGCTTGTTCCAATGTTGACCCTCGGTGTTCCGGGTTCGGGCACCACCGCAGTTCTTCTCGCTGTTCTCATGACGTTGAACATCACACCTGGCCCGACGCTCTTTACAGACCGTCCGGATGTGGTCTGGGGTCTGATCGCCTCGCTCCTCATTGCCAACTTTGTGCTTCTCGCCATGAACGTTCCCATGGTCAAAGTTTTCGTCCGCATTCTGTCTGTTCCGCCTGCTCTCCTTCTCCCTGGCGTGACGATGATTTCGTTTGTTGGCATCTACTCCCTTTCGGGAAGCTACTTTGACCTCGTCCTGATGATTGCATTCGGTGTGATGGGCTATGTGTTCCGCAAGCTCGACATTCCCACCGTCCCCGTGATCCTCGGGATCCTTCTGGGCAACCAGATGGAGGACAACCTACGTCGCGCGATGGTTCTTTCTGACGGGGACTGGACGTTCCTCTTCTCCTCGGCCATTGCTAACGGGCTTTGGATCGCAGCAGTTCTGGGTTTTGTTGCCCCGCTCTTCCTGCGCCGTTTCCTGAAGAAGCCTGAACTTACGGAAGACTGATCATGACACGCATTCTCATTCCCTCAGGTGCTCTTGGCCTTGGCTATGACAAAGAGGCTCTGGAGCGGGGGATCGCGAATGCACCTGATCTGATCGCCATTGATGGAGGGTCCACTGATAGTGGGCCCTCTTATCTTGGGCGCGGCGTGTCAAAATACGCTCGCTCGTCGACAAAAACCGAATGGAAGGGCCTGATCGAGGCGCGTGCGCGCGCAGGCTGCCCCCTCGTCATCGGTACCGCTGGGACCTGCGGTGCGGACAGTACCGTTGATTGGCTTCTTGAAATTACCCGTGAAATTTTGGGCGAGTTGGGCCTATCCGCAAAGATCGCAACGCTCTATTCCCAGCAAAATTCTGAAATCTTGGTAGATGCCTTGGCGCAGGGTAAAATCACGCCCCTGCCCCATGCTCCTAAGATTGACGCAGATCTCCTCCGCTCTTGCACAAACATCGTGGCCCTTGCCGGTGCAGAGCAGATCAACGAAGCGCTGAAAGGTGGCGCCGATATCGTCATTGCAGGGCGCACGACTGACACAGCCATCATCGCAGCCCTACCGCTCTCGCGTGGTGACAATGCAGGTGCATCTTGGCATGCCGCAAAGATCGGAGAGTGTGGCGCCCTTTGCGCAACAAACCCTCAGTCAGGTGTCATACAGATCGACATCGACCAAAAAGGTTTCACCGTAACGCCACTTGCAGATGGGGCATTTGCCAGCCCGCACACAGTTTCGGCGCATATGCTTTATGAAAATTCCGACCCGTTCATATTATACGAACCCGGTGGCTATCTCGATGTGACCGAGGCCCGATACACTCAACTCGACGAACGCTCTGTTCGTGTGGAAGGGTCCGTATGGCACCCCTCGGATGATTATACGGTCAAGCTCGAAGGCGCGCGCGTTACGGGGTATCAGACGATCCAGATCGCCACGATCCGCGACCGCCGCTATGTCGAAAACGTCGAAGCGTGGTGTGCTGATATTCTTGCAAAACACAAAGCCAAGACCTGTGACAGGCTTGGCCTTTCGCCAGCTGATTTCACTGTTGAGCTACGGATCATGGGCCTGTCCTCGACGCTTGGCGCGATAGAGAGCCGCAGGGTCACTCCGACCGAGGTCGGCATTCTATCGATCGTCACCGCGTCTTCTCAGGAGCGCGCGAACGAGATTGCAAAACTGATGAACCCCTACCTACTGCACCATCCACTGACGCAAGAAGAAGAGCAGCCGACCTTCGCCTTCCCATTCTCCCCCGCCGAGATCGACCGAGGCGCGTCTTATGGCTTTTGCCTGAACCACATCCGCCATCTTTCCAACCCGATGGAGGCGTTCCGCTTGGAGTTCCACGATGCCTGAACTTGGCCAAATCGTTCAAAAAGTCCGCTCCAAAAACGCCGGGCCATTTTGGCTTACAATTGATGTCTTTTGCGGCGATGCCGAGGCTTTTGATCGCGTGGTTAAAGGACTTGGAACCGAGCGCGTTGCCGCTCTTTTTCAAGCGGAAGTCAAAGATGTGAAGCGCTTTGATATCGCTGAATTGAATGTAGTGAAGTTCTCGCTCCCGCGACCCAAAATCCAAGGCACGTCCGAAGACCGCGATATGCACGGAGCCGGATGGGCGCCGCTCCTCGCTGAGGTCGAACTCAACTAGCGCTTCATCCGCCTTTCGACGATTGGCGATAGTATTATCACCAGCACGATACGGATGATATGATGCGCGACGACAAAACCGACATCTGCGCCTGCAACAAGCGCAAGGACAGCCATTTCCGCCTGTCCCCCCGGTGAAAAGGCGAGCAAGCCTTCTAGAAACGGGACAAGCCCCAAAGCAATCGCAGCCCCCGCAAAAAGGCTCGACACAATGAAAATTAGTACCGAATAGCCGAGACCCGCGACAACATCGATGCGCAGCTCTTTCCACGTGATGCCTGAGTATTTGACGCCCACGGTAAAACCGATGAAGAATTGTGCCGCATAGATCGCCTGTGCAGGGGGGCGATGCTCGATAAGTCCTGCGAGGCTAAAGATGGTGGCTAGTATCATCGGCCCGAGGATCGAGGCTCCGAAAAGACCGATCTTTTGAGCGCCCTGCCAACCTACGATCCCGACGACCGCCATCAGAACCAATTCTTGCCACGGCAGATCTGTGATAGGCAGCCCCGGAGCGCGCGAAAGATCAATGTGCAGCACATAGGCAAAGAGCATCGGCAGGATCGTGACAATCACCAAGACACGGGTTGCATGGATAAGCGACATCGCACGCACGTCACCGCCTGCCTCTTCACCAAATACAAGCATATCCTGCAATCCGCCCGGCATGGCAGAGTAGTAAGCTGTTGCGTGGTCAAACCCAAATACACGTCGGAAATAGGGATATCCGACAAGACCTATAATGAGCGTCAGGATCGGTATCAGAGCCAGCGAAATGAGCATTTCATCCAAACGGTGAAACAATGCGGGCGTGATAGATGTGCCCACAGCAACGCCAAGAATGGTGCGCATCAGGTTTG
>JAYPUF010000074.1:0-10927 GCA_038133925.1 Marivivens sp.
CCATAGCTTTCGGCGCGGGTCAAAGGCGGGGTCAGGTGATCGATAATCACCGCCTGAGCGCGACGTTTGGCTTGTGTGCCTTCTCCCGGATCATTGACGATAAACGGATAAAGGTGTGGCACCGGCCCAAGGATCACCTCGGGCAGACAGGTTTCGGACAATGCAATTGCTTTTCCGGGGAGCCACTCAAGGTTCCCGTGTTTACCCATATGCGCAATCGCATGAGCCCCCCAATGATGGCGGAGCCAGAAGTAGAAAGCGAGGTAGTTATGCGGGGGTACGAGGTCGGGCGAGTGATAGGTCTCGGTCGGATCGATGTTGTACCCACGAGCAGGTTGAAGCCCCACCACGACATTTCCAAACCGATGGATAGACAGAGCAAATCCGTCTTTGGTGCAAAACGGATCTGACGAGGGTTCGCCCCAACGCTCGGTGATCTGCCGTTTGACGTCCCACGGCAAGGCGTCGAAGTGGCGCTCGTAGACGGCAATTGGCAGGACCTCACCGCCATCGCGGTCCGCACGGTCGGTAAGCCAATTGGTTGGCCCCGTCATAATGCGTTCCATCAACGCCTTGGAGTCTTTGGGGGCATCCTCAACGCCATACCCTGCCTTAGCCATCTCTTGGATGATCAAAGACGTGCCCGCGGGAGTATCCAATCCGACGCCGTTGGCCAGACGACCATCCTTGTTCGGATAGTTGGCAAGCACCAACGCGACCCTTCGGTCATCAACCTCTGTGTGCCGAAGCTTTGCCCAGTTCGCCGCAAGCGCCACAACGAAATCAATACGGTCGCCGCGAGCCTGATAACTTGCGACAGGGCATTCCGTAGCCTCGTCGAAATAAGCCTCGCCCTTAAAGCTAATTGCGCGCGACAGAATGCGCCCATCCACCTCGGGGAGTGCGACGTTCATCGCAATATCACGACCCGAGAGTCCGGTTAGCCCTTGGTCCCAAGCCTTTTCGCTACTGCCCGCAAGGACGACCTGAAACACAGGCGCTTCATTCGCAAAGTGTGCCGTAAGCGGGTTCTCTGCCCCTTCGCCTGCATGGGGCGATCCGGTGGCAAAAGACGTACAGTTCAGGATCACGGAGGGAGGCGCGCTGGTAAATAGCTGCTCTAATGTGGCGACCGATACGGGGTCTTTTAGCGATGCCACAAAAACCGGCAGCGGGTTTAACCCAGCGCGAAGAAGCGATTTGGTGAGACGATTGATCGGGTTGAGCCCAGCGCCCTGCACCAAAGCGCGGTAGAACACGATTGGCACCACGGGTGCACCATCGGTCCATTGCGCTTGCAAAGCCGCAAGATCGGGCTTGTCCACGCCCGGCCAATAGATCCCTGCCCGGAGCAACGGTGCCGCGCCAGCGGGCTTTTCGCCACCGTCCAGCATTGCCTTGGCATAGTTCAGGAAGGCAACCGCATTGGCCGGACCGCCCTCAACAAGATAGGACCAGAGCGCGTCATAGTCTTCATCGTCGACGGTCGATAGGCGGCGCAGTTCTTCGTCCGGTTTATCATCACCAGGGAGGGCAACAAATGGGACGCCCGCATCGTGGAGACGCGCCGCATATTGTTCAAATCCATATTTCCAGTACCCTGATCCACCCAATATTCGGGCAATGACCAAACGCGACTTGGTCGCACATTCGTCCAAATGAAGATCCACCGACATTGGGTGCATCAGGTTCATCATGGATGCCAAGCGCAGGCTCGGGGCACCTGCCATTTCCGACCGTGCCTGAGAAAGCGCGGCAAGCTCGGTATCAGCGGCGGAAATAACGACAACATCCGCAGGAGTCTGCCCAAGATCGACGGGTTCTTTGCCGTCATCGATGTTTCCGGGGGTCGCAGCAAGCAAATGCATTCGTTCGGTCCTTGTCTCAGCTTTGGCTTTGGGGCATCAGCAGGGAGAAGCCAGAGAGGTCTTGATCATGGATTACGGTAAGTCAGGCAATGCGAAAAAGGGGGCAAACGCGCCTCGTTTCCAGCCTAGCAAAAAAGGCGAAGCGCCCTACGCGCAGAAATCGCCCAAAGAAGAGCTTGTTGCAAAGCTCAAGGCTGCAGCGGCCAAAGGAAAGTCGAAAGACTGAACTCATCCCAGCCGTTTCTGCATAAAGATGCTGGACGGCGCATCGGGATAGTCGCCAAACGGCCCACACAGTTCAAACCCGTGCCGCGCATAAACCTTGTGCGCGGCATGGAGTAGGTTCCCCGTCTCGAGCTTTAGCCATTCGAGATCTTGGCTACGCGCCTCGTCCTCGATCTGACGCATAAGAGCATCGGCGATCCCGCGCCCACGCGCCTCAGGATTGACGAACATCGATTTCACCTCGCCGTAACCCTCCTTGATCGCTAGGGCACAAGTCCCGAGAATGGTGTTTCCCTCGCGGGCCGTGAAAAAGCGTATGGATGGGACGCAGAGATCGTCGATCGAAAGAAAAAAGTTATCTTCTGGCGGGAAAAGACTCTGCATCAAGGCGTGGCTCGCCTTGAGCAGCGCCGCCGCCTGCGGATGCTTTGGATCACCGAGCTCGATAATGATCATGCACGAAGTGCCTCTTCAATTGCCGCCCGATCCAAGCCAGCCTCGCCGATAACAACTAGACGGGTTTCACGGGCACCTGCGAAGGGTTGATCGAAATAGGTATCCACACGCGGACCAACGGCCTGAAGTGTGAGACGCATTGGCTTGCCCTGAACGGCAACAAACCCCTTAAGACGCAGGATATCATTGGCACGGATAACCTCCGAAACCTGAGCGGCAAATGCCTTGGCATCTGTGACTTCGCCCATAGTCACAACAAAACTCTCGAACTCGTCATGACCGTGGTCGTGATGATGGTGGTCGTGATCGTGGTCATCATCGTGATCGTCATCGTGATCATGGTCATCATCGTGGTGATGGTGATGGTGCACCTCGTGACGCGATTCTAGGTCATTCTCCGCACCAATACCCTGACCAAGCAGAACGTCGACGGGTAGAGCGCCCATCGAGGTCTTGACGACTTGCACACCATCACGGCTCTCAGCCTTTAGTTTGGCCGCAATCGCCTCTGCCTCGTCAGCGGAAAGCAAGTCAGTCTTGTTCACGACGATCATGTCAGCGCAAGCGATCTGGTCTTCGAAAAGTTCCGAGAGGGGCGTCTCGTGATCAAGGTTTTCGTCAAGTTTGCGCTGGGCGTCCACTGCCTCGACACTATGCGCAAAGCGGCCATCAAGAACAGCGCGGCCATCAACGACGGTGACGACCCCATCGACGGTCACTTTGGTCGAAACGCTCGGCCAGTTGAAGGCGCGAACAAGAGGTTGCGGCAAAGCAAGACCAGAGGTTTCGATCACGATGTGATCAGGGCGGTTCTCGCGGGCGAGTAGCTTTTCCATCGTCGGGATGAAATCGTCGGCAACAGTGCAGCAGATACAGCCGTTCGAAAGCTCCATTACATCATCTTCGGTGCAGGTCTCATCTCCGCACCCTTTAAGAATATCGCCATCCACACCAAGATCACCAAATTCGTTGATGATAAGGGCAATACGTTTTCCCTTGGCGTTTTGCAGCATGTGACGGATGAGTGTCGTCTTACCAGAGCCGAGAAAGCCGGTGACAACAGTTGCAGGAATCTTGGCAGCCATAGTTCGCTCCGTTATGGGTCGAGAATATAATTGGCCCATGCGGGCCGGAAAGGAAAGTCGATGGCAGACAAGATCACCATCTGTGAAAGCTGTCGATCGGGCGACGCCACTCCGAGAGGTGCGGCTTTGGCCGAGCGTTTGCGGGGCATGGTCGCGGCAGAGGTTGCGACGACCGATTGCATGATTGTGTGCGGCAATCCCGTCACCGTATCGTTTCGAGCAACGGGCAAGGCGGCTTATCTCTTTTCCGGCGTCGATCCCGAGACCCAAGCCGAAGAAATAGTGGAATTCGCCCGCCTGTATGCGCTGGCCGATGATGGTATCGTCAATGACGTCCGCTCTATCGGCCAACTCAGATTTTGTTTGATCGGGCGCGTTCCCGCTTAGGCTTCGCCTTTGCTCCAGAGCAGCCCCGCAAGCCACCCCATCGCAACCCAAGCCACCGCTGCAACTCCGACAGAGCGAAGCGCGTAAAGCGTAGCAAGCTCTGGCGGAGCAACGCCATAGTAAGTGTCCAAATGCGGCGCGCCAACAAGTTGCGGGGCAGCAATCAAAACGGTTCCAAGTAGTGCCGTTCCGAGGTTTTTGCCAAAGCCCAACAGAGCCACACCGGAAACCGTTCCAAGCGCAGCAAAGAGCCACCATGTTTGACGCGCGATCAGATCAGCAGCACCCGTCCCAGGAAGCTCGGGCGGAAGACCGAACGCGGGCGCGAGATTGACCGCAAGGAACCCAACAAGACCCCAAACCATACCGGTGCGAGCGTCGATCTTTTTGCCGAAACGGCGCGCGACAAGGAAAGCCGCGACCATGATCAATGCAAAGCCAGTATAGGTTACAAGGTTCGACGCAAAGGTGCCAAAGTGGCGGGTAAGTTCGCTCCAAACTTCAGGAGCGCCACGCGGGGACTCAATCCGACCAGCATTGAAATGAATTCGGTCTCCGAATTCGTAGAGCTCACCTTCCATTAACAATGGCACCACGAAGGTAAATTGCAACAGGGCCGCGAGAGCCCCCGCGGCCAGACCAGCGATCAACGCGCTGGAAAATACCTGTTTGAACATCGGTCTATTCGCTGCCGACTTAGTGGCAAGGGAATCCGATAGCGTGACGCGAGTCATGGGCGATGTCGTGCGCAGCTGCCGAGTGGCTGAAGCCAGCAGCAAATACGAGGCCGAAGCCAAGGACGACTGCGGATACGATTGCGAGAACTTCGGTATTTGCGCGGACAGCAACAAGTGCTTTGGTCATAATCTTATCTCCTAACCCGTCACACCCGACGGGGATTGGTTTCACCTCACAAGGTCGGTCTCCTGGCTCGCGGGTCGTAGCGCTGTCCCTGCCTTCCCGGTTTCCCAGTGGCGTAAAGGGCGCGCTCACCGCATACAGTCGCGGGGGCGGCTGTGGACTCCGGTCTCCTGTCTGGATCTACCGCTACCACATTCCCGGTTATCCCCTGACTCGCTTTGCGAATGCTTGCGGGGCACCATGTCTTTCCGTTGTCGCTTTGAGGGGCGCAACCGTCAAGTCCGAAAATCGTCTAATAATAGGCTGGTTTCGACACTTCGACACTTTCCGAGGGTTGGCAGCGGCGTTATCTGAGGCCATGGTGCCCGAAAGTCAGAAATTGGTCACGAAATCAGGCCAACTCAAATAACCAGATTCGGCATGACCGCTGCAAAGGATAACGTGTTGACGCCTCAGACGCTCAGGATCGCGCAGATTGATATTGCTCGCACGATTGCCTTGATCGCTATGGCGATTTTCCATCTGACTTTTGACCTTGAAGCTTTTGGGTTTGTAGAGCGCGGAACGATTTCCAGCACGCCGTGGATGCTTTTCGCGAGACTGATTGCAGGAAGCTTTATTTTTTTCTCAGGCATGAGCCTCGTCATTGGTTCGCTTGATGGTTCTATCGACCGCAAGAAAACAATACGCAGGCTCGCTATGATCGGCGGCGCGGCGATCCTTGTGACGATTGGCACCTATTTCAGCGTCGGCTTTGCGTTCGTTCGTTTCGGCATCCTGCATCATATGTTTGTCGCAAGCCTTCTTGGGCTGGCACTGCTAAGATTGCCTTTTGCCGTCCTCGGTGTGCTGGGCGCTATGATCCTTTCGCTCCCATTCGTGCTCAGCTGGCCAATACTTGAAGGAACTGGCTGGCTCTGGCTGGCAAAAACCACCCCCTTGCCGCCGATGGTCGACTATGTACCTATCTTGCCATGGTTCGGGGTGTTTCTTCTCGGAATGTCAGCAGCAAAGGTGATCCACAAGACCTTTGGCTGGGAGAATATCGCCGCCAAATGCGACCCGAACTCAAAACGGATGCGCCGACTTTCTTGGGCGGGCAGGCACAGCCTCATGGTCTATATCGTCCACCAGCCCGTTCTATTTTCGGCAGTCTATGCTGCCCGCTTCCTCCTCGGCTAAGTATAAATGATCGAAATCTTCTTCCAAACTCTTCCGTTCTTCCTGCTCATCGGCGTTGGCTTTGGCGCAGGGAAAACAGGCTTCTTTTCGCCAGAAGCAACCGCGGCACTCACAAAGTTCGTTTTCTATTTTGCCTTGTCGGCACTCTTGTTTCAGTTTTCGGCACGGCTTGAGTTTTCGGACGTTCTCGACTGGCAATTCATCGGAGCCTACCTCACCGCTTCGATGGCGATCTATCTTGTAGCAACAATGGTCGCCTTTGCGCGTAAGCTACCCGTTGAAGAAGCTGCAATCGAAGCTCAGGTCGCAGTTATTGGCAATGTAGGTTTCCTTGGCATACCAATGCTTGCCATCCTTCTTGGCGATCGGGCCGTCGTCTCGGTTATGCTGATCCTAAGCATGGATCTGATCGTTTTCTCGTCGCTTGTGGTGATCCTCGTCCATGGCTCACGCGACGGACGTATGTCCCTCTCTATTCTCAAGTCCATAGGCAAGGGCCTCTTGGCAAACCCGATGATTGTTTCAATCGTTCTGGGCCTTACCGTTTCGGCATTAGATTTTCCCGTTCCCAAGCCTGTCGGCCAGTTCCTTGGCATTCTCGGCGCGGCTGCAACCCCTGGCGCTCTCTTCGCCATCGGCGCCTCGCTTGCTACAAAATCAGCCGAGCGTGTTGCGGTGGCGGGTTGGCTTTCATTCTGCAAGCTGATCCTGCACCCTGCCGCCATCGCATTCACATCGCTTTATCTCTTTGATGTCGAGCCCTATGCGGCTGGCGTGATGATCACGGCCGCCGCTCTGCCTGTTGCAGGGAATGTCTATATCCTCGCCGCGCATTTCGGCATTGCCCCGACGCGCGTATCCGCTTCTATTCTGATCTCAACCGCGATCAGCATCTTTACCGTTTCGGCTGTTGTGGCTTGGGTCACGCCTTTTATGCCGATGTAATTGACAGGAGTCCTTTGATGAAAACCATTTCCGAAAACAAGTGTTTTGGCGGCACTCAAGGCGTATATTCCCACACGTCAAAGGTCTGCGGTGTTGAGATGACATTTGGCCTCTTTCTCCCAGCCGAGGCCGAGGATGGACCAGTTCCAGTGCTGTGGTATCTCTCTGGTCTGACCTGCACACATGAAAACGCGATGACCAAAGCGGGAGCACAGGCTTGGGCTGCAGAACAGGGCATCGCTCTTGTTTTCCCTGACACTAGCCCACGCGGCGAAGGTGTGGCCAATGACGAAGCCTACGACCTCGGTCAAGGCGCTGGCTTTTACCTGAACGCGACAGAAAACCCTTGGGCTCCAAACTTCCAGATGTGGGACTACATCACCGAAGAGCTACCCCGCGTGGTCACCGCAAACTTCAACATAGACGAAGACCGCCAATCGATCACCGGGCACTCGATGGGCGGGCATGGTGCGTTGACAATCGCGATGAATTTGCCTGGCCGATATCGCTCGGTTTCGGCCTTTTCGCCGATCTGCAACCCGACCCAAAGCGACTGGGGCCGCAAGCAGCTCACGGCCTACCTCGGTTCGGACGAGAGCAAGTGGCGCAAACATGACGCTTCAATTCTGATGGAGGAAGTTGGCTTTGATGGGCCCGTGTTGATTGACACTGGCTCGAATGACCAATTCGCGGACCTCTTGAAGACCGAAGCCCTCGCCGCTGCAATTGCCAAACGCCGTCAACCAGCGACCTTGCGGCTTCAGAACGGCTATGACCACAGCTATTTCTTTGTCTCGACCTTCATCGAAGATCACATCGCCTTCCATGCCGAGGCACTTTATTCGTGATTTATGTGGATGCAGATGCCTGCCCCGTCAAAGACGAGGTTGAGCGCGTAGGAACGCGCCACGGCTCAAAGATGTTCATTGTCTCGAACGGAGGACTGCGGCCTTCGCAAAATCCGCTGGTCGAGACAGTGATTGTCCCAGATGGTCCGGACGTCGCCGATATGTGGATTGCAGAGCGTGCAACAAAGGGGGATGTGGTCGTCACAGGCGACATACCTTTAGCCGCAAAATGTGTTGCAGCAGGGGCGCGTGTGCTCAAACACAACGGCGAAGCGCTCACCGAAGCCAACATCGGCAATGTTCTTGCCACGCGCGATTTAATGGCGGACCTTCGGGCCGCAGACCCCTTTCGCCAGGGCGGTGGCAAACCATTTTCAAAAGCGGACCGTTCACGGTTCCTCGACGCGCTCGAACGCGAAATGCAACGGATCAAAAGAGAAACCACATGACTATCGAAGCAGTCGTCTTTGACATCGGAAACGTCCTCATCGAGTGGCACCCCGAACGGTTCTATGACAGGGCCATCGGCGAAGAACGCCGCCGCGCCATGTTCGCAGCAGTCGACCTGCACGGCATGAACGACAATGTCGATCGTGGCGCGAACTTCTCTGAAGAAGTCGCCACAATGGCCGATCGGCACCCTGAATGGCGCGCGGAAATCCTGCTTTGGGAAAAGAACTGGCTTGATATGGCCTCGCCCGTGATCCCGCATTCGGTAAGGCTTCTGCGCGCTCTTCGTACCAAGGGCATTCCAGTTTTTGCTTTGTCGAACTTTGGCATTCAGACCTTTGACTATGCAAAATCGGTCTATGATTTCCTTGATGAATTCGACCGCCCCTACATTTCCGGTCATATGGGGGTGATTAAACCCGACGCAGAGATATACGAAATGCTTGAAGACGATTGCGGTGTTGCGCCTCAGGCTCTTCTCTTTGCCGATGACCGCATCGACAACATCACCGCCGCGATGGCGCGTGGCTGGCAAACTCATTTGTTCGATGGTCCCGAAGGTTGGGCCACGCGCCTCGTCAAAGAACGTCTGCTCACCCCCGCAGAGGCCGTCTAATGGTTGATATCGTCCCCTTTGAAGCCGAAACAAAGCTCGATTGGATTGCACTTACGAAAGCTTTTGAAAAGGGGCACATGCTTCCCAAAGCTGAGGTCGAAGATGTCTTCCTTTACCGAGGAAAAGATACGCTCCTAAATCGAAGCGCATGGATCGACGGGCTCGGTCTTGCTGTGAAATGCGCGACAATCTTTCCAGAAAATGCAGCGGTTCAAAAACCGACGATTAACGGCGCGGTGAACCTATTCTCTGACGAGGACGGCACGCTTGAGGCAGTTGTCAACTTTCACCTTGTGACCAAGTGGAAGACGGCCGCGGATAGCCTGCTCGCGGCGCGCAAACTCGCGCGTGCAGACAGCCGCAACATCCTGATTATCGGTGCCGGCACTGTCGGCCGAAGCCTTAAAGAGGCTTACTCTGCTGCTTTCCCAGAAGCCCAATTCACGATCTGGAATAGAAGCCTTGCGGGTGCCGAAAAATTCGCAGCAGAGCTGCCGGATGTCAAAGTCGCAACCGACCTCGAAGCTGCGGTGAAAGCGGCTGATGTTGTGACCTCGGCTACCATGTCGACCGAACCGTTTATCAAGGGAGAATGGTTCCAAGCAGGCCAGCATATCGACCTTATCGGCGCCTATCGCCCCGACATGCGTGAAGCAAACGATGTCGCGCTTCTCCGCTCAAAGGTTTTTGTCGACAACCGTCATACCACTGTGGGCCATATCGGCGAGCTAAAGACACCTGTTGCCAACGGTGTCATCCCCGAGTCACATGTGATCGCTGACTTCTACGAGCTTGAGAAATTCAATCGCTCTTCCGATGACATCACGCTTTTTAAGAATGGCGGCGGCGCTCACCTAGATCTGATGACCGCACGCTATATCGTTGACGCGTGGCGCGCTTAGTCGGTCAACAGACCTTCTAAGCGACGTTCACGGATCGGCAAGTGGATAAGGGCCGAGAACGCTCCGACGCCTACACCAACCCACCAGACGTATTCATACGTCCCGTAGATGTCATAGAGCGCACCACCGAGCCAAACGCCAAGGAAGCTGCCGAGCTGATGGCTAAAGAACACGATCCCATAAAGTGTGCCCATATAGCGCAGCCCATAAATGTGCGCGACAAGTCCAGAGGTCAGAGGCACCGTCGCCAGCCAAAGGGCGCCCATCGAAACCGAGAATATGATCACTGTCGCAGGGGTCATCGGCGTTAGAATAAACCATGCGGCAATAATCGTACGGCCAAGATAAACACCGGCAAGAAGATACTTTTTGGGGAAACGCTTACCCAACCAACCGGCCATCAGTGTGCCCGCGATATTCGCCAGGCCGATGAGAGAGATTGCAGCGGCACCGAGCGCAGAAGTCGATGAAATGCCAATGCCATCAAGAATGCCTCCCGCTGCAATCGGCCCGCACATCTCGGTCACAAAGGCAGGAAAGTGCGCAGTGACGAACGCAAGCTGATATCCGCAGGAAAAGAACCCAAGGAAGATCATTGTGTAAGAAGGATCTTTGAACGCCTTAACGAGGATTTGGCCCATCGTCTCTTCGAGCTCTGCACGGCTTGCCATTTGCGGCGCGCGCATCAGCGGCAAAAGCAGGAGAACACCGAGGATCATGGCTGCAAAGACAAGGAATACAGACTGCCAGGGCATGAAACTTAGTAATATTTCAGCCATTGGAGCGCCGATCACCTGACCTGCCGAACCAGCGGCCGTCGCGATAGCCAAGGACATAGACCGGTTTTCAGCAGAGGAAGCACGGCCTACAACCGCAAGCACAACACCGAAGCCTGTTCCAGCGACACCAAAGCCGACCAAGACTTCATAGAACTGGTGCTGGATGGGCAGGGTCGCACCCGCAGAGAGTACGAGACCAATGGCATAGGCGACTGCACCCATGATGATCGCCTTTCGGTCCCCAATCTTTTCGGCGATTGCACCAAAGATCGGCTGACCAATCCCCCAAGCGAGGTTCTGGATCGCAATCGCCAGAGAGAAGT
>JAYPUF010000075.1:0-10816 GCA_038133925.1 Marivivens sp.
AAGAGTGGGAGCCTGTATGAAACCTGCTTATGCCGGTGGGGTTCTTTTGCCCCTTGAATATCAAACCCATCGCTTTCGATGACCTCAAATTGCCACGAGTGAACGGATGAGGCAACACATTTTTGGGAATTCATGGAACTAATTGGGAAAGTCCGACTTGAAACTTATCCACATCCCGAGCCATCCCCACCAACAAGAAACCAAAAGTGGGAATTTTGACCAAATTCGACACAACATATTGTGATAGCAGCCCCCAATTTACAAGTTCCATGCAGGACCAAAAAAGTTCTGTGGAATTTGAATTTACCCATAAATCCCCAAAGTTATCCACAGATGTTCGCAGCATGTTCACCTTATTTCACGAGAAAACACAGCGCCGCGATTCGGATTCGCACCGAGTTCCATAGGAATCCAAATCAATACCCATGCAGTTCCAAAGCGTCCAAACGGGTGAAAGATGGCCCCATTTTGGACCCTTGAGGACATCGGGATTACCTTGCTGATGGGGCCTATATATAGAGAGAGCCATTTTCACTCCCCCGATCAGACAAGCAGCTCCGCTTTCAGCTATGCACCTCTCAATAGTATAGATCAGCACTCCGTATGCACTTTCTGCATAGCAGCATTGCTCATTCGTGCGTTGTGCAGCTGCAGCAAAATTGGCAAATATCAATTCAACGGCGCAACACTGAGCGCAACGAGACAAAGCCCCGAACGGGGGCAAGACGAGAAAGAGATACGAAATGGCATACGCAACCGAGACCCGCACCGCAGCATTCGGCCTTACCGCAGTCGCAGGCAACATCGCCGCACAGGTTTCCGACTTCTTCGCTAAGCGTAAGGTCTACACCACCACCCTGCGCGAGCTTGAATCGCTTGATGACCGCGAACTTGCTGATCTCGGCATTGCTCGCACCATGATCAAGCGCGTCGCAACCGAAGCCGCTTACGGCGCCTAAGAAATAGAACACTCTCGGGTTTCCTCCTCCTCCCTGAAACCCCTGAGAACCGGCCCGCCCTCTCTCCTCCTCCCTGAGGGCGCACCGAACAAAAGCGACGGCATCTTCCTCCTCCCTGATGCCGTCGCTTTCAAGAATACGAGGCGCTCCTCCTCCTCCCTGAGCCCTCGTTAAATAGGACCCAAGCGCTCTCCTCCTCCCTGCGCGACGGTCCAGTAAGCGCCGCTCTCTCCTCCTCCCTGAGCGGACGCCGAACAGAACGACGGTGCCTCTCCTCCTCCCTGGCACCGTCGTTTTCTGTTTCTAGGACTTAGTTCTTGCGAGTCAGGACCGCGCGTCTTTGGGGGACCCCATGACCATATAGCTCGTGATGGAGCGAACATTCGGCACAGTGCCAAGCGTGTCTGTATGAAAAGCCTTGTAGGCAGCGAGATTATCGACTTCGACACGCAGCAGGTACTCAAAGGCACCGGCGACGTTATGACATTCAGTGACAGGATCGGCCGCCTGCATCGCCCGCTCAAAGGTTTCCTGAGCGTCCTTGGTATGCTCGGATAACCCCACCGTGACATAAACCAAGAAGCCCCGCCCCGTCTTTGCGGGATCAAGCCGAGCGGAATAGCCCTTTATGACGCCGGACTTCTCAAGCTCTTGAACACGCCGAAGGCATGCAGAAGGTGACAGCCCCACCTTTTCGGCAAGGGCAATATTCGCGAGTCGTCCGTCCGCCTCAAGTGCGCGCAATATTTTTCGGTCAAGTTCATCAAAATCAGCCATTCGTTGCACCTATTCCTAAATCTTATCGAATATATGCAACCAAATTGCCCTGTAGGCCACATATACTCCCGTCATGACTTACGAACTCCTCACCGCACTTATCGGCTTTTCCTTCGTCAGCTCGATCACACCGGGCCCGAACAACATGATGCTCATGGCTTCTGGGGCGAATTTTGGCCTACGCCGCACGCTACCCCACATGATGGGTGTCGGCATCGGCTTCATCTTGATGGTGTTTTTAGTGGGGATCGGCCTCACGCAGATTTTCGATCTGTGGCCCATGAGCTATTCGGTGCTCAAAGTCGTGAGTGTCGCCTACCTTCTCTACTTGGCATTTAAGATCGCGACATCCGCACCGAAGAGCCCAGATGCGCCCGACACCGAGAAGAAACCAATTACCTTTTTACAGGCGGCCGCGTTTCAATGGGTCAACCCCAAGGCGTGGGCAATGGCTTTAACCGCGACAACAGCCTACTCAGGCGGCCATTCATTTCAGAATGATATCTTTGTTGCCCTGATTTTTGGTGCGGTAAACATCCCGGCGATCAGCTGTTGGACCGTTCTCGGACAGCAGATGCGACGTTTTTTGACGAATCCTGCGCGGCTACGCACCTTCAATTGGACAATGGGCGCTCTGCTTGTGGCTACGCTCTGGCCAATCGTGGCTGGAATGAACACTTAAAACGGAACGTCGTTCGCAGAATCAGCTGCGACTACGAATTTGGAAACCACTTTCTTGGTGCCGGCTTTATCAAATTCAATGTCGAGCTTGTCGCCTTCAATGTCCATAACCTCGCCATAGCCGAATTTCTGGTGAAAAACCCGATCTCCAATCGCAAAAGAGGATACCGCAGTCGCGTTGATTGTGATCCCCCGCGCCTCGACTGGCTGAGACATACCCCGCACGCCTTGGGCGCGGCTCTGCATCCGCTTCCAACCGGGTGAATTATAGACGTCCGCTTTGGTTGCGCGCTCGAAAATCTGGCTTTCATTTACGGTGCGAATTGAGGGTGAGGCACTGGCCGACATGCCCGCAGCACCATAGCCACCACCATAGATGCCCGGAGGCGTCATGACTTCTACATGAGCCTCTGGGAGTTCGTCAATGAATCGGCTCGGCAACTGGCTTTGCCATTGACCATAAACGCGGCGGTTTGCAGCAAAGGAGATTGTGCAAATCTCTTCGGCGCGCGTGATACCGACATAAGCAAGGCGGCGTTCTTCTTCGAGCCCTTTGAGACCGCTTTCATCCATACTCCGCTGGGACGGGAAAAGGCCATCTTCCCACCCCGGAAGAAACACGACAGGGAACTCCAAACCCTTGGCAGCATGGAGCGTCATGATCGAGACTTTTTCCTCGGAATCCTCGGATTCGTTGTCCATGATTAGCGCGACGTGTTCAAGGAACCCTTGAAGGTTGTCGAAATTCTCGAGCGCTTTGACCAATTCCTTGAGGTTTTCAAGCCGCCCTGGGGCTTCGGGCGTTTTGTCGTTCTGCCACATCCCCGTATAACCGCTTTCATCGAGGATCATTTCGGCAAGTTCGACGTGGGTGTCGGCCTCGGCGCGGACTTGAGCATTCCATCGCAAAAGACTGTCAACGAGGTAACTAAGCTCCTTGAGTCCCTTACCGCCCAGAAGCTTAGCTTCGCAAACGAGCCGCGCCCCTTCGACAAGCGAAACTCCATTAGATCGCGCAGTCCGCTGGATCGTTTGGACGGCCTTGTCCCCAAGACCGCGCTTTGGCGTATTGACGATCCGCTCAAATGCAAGATCATCATCAAGGCTCACCGCGAGGCGGAAATAGGCCATTGCATCGCGGATCTCTAAACGCTCGTAAAAGCGGGGACCGCCGATGACCCGATAGGGAAGACCGATTGTGAGAAAACGATCTTCAAAGGCGCGCATTTGGTGGGACGCCCTAACGAGAATGGCAATATCGTCGAGTGACTTGGGCGATTGGCCACGTGTGCCACGCTGGGTCGCCTCAATTTCTTCGCCGATCCAGCGGGCTTCTTCTTCACCATCCCAGTGACCGATGAGCCGCACCTTTTCGCCGTGCTCAACTTCAGTCCAAAGTTCTTTGCCAAGTCGGCCTTTGTTCCCCGAAATCACGCCCGACGCTGCGGCAAGGATATGCGGGGTGGATCGATAGTTTTGCTCAAGCCTTACAACCTTGGCTCCGGGGAAGTCCTTTTCAAAGCGGAGGATGTTGCCAACCTCGGCCCCGCGCCAGCCATAGATCGACTGGTCGTCATCGCCAACGCAGCAGATATTCTTGTGCCCGCCCGCGAGGAGACGCAGCCAAAGGTATTGGGCAACGTTGGTATCTTGATACTCGTCCACGAGGATATATCGGAACCAACGCTGATACTGTGACAGCACATCAGGATGCGTCTGAAAAATCGTGACCATGTGGAGAAGCAAATCGCCGAAATCCACAGCGTTTAGATCGCGCAAGCGCATCTGGTATTGGAAATAAAGGTCCACACCTTTGCCATCAAAGGCGCTCGCCTCACCCGTGGGCACTTGCGCCGGAGTCCAAGCGCGGTTTTTCCACTGGTCGATGATCCCAGCAAGCATCCGCGCAGGCCAGCGTTTGTCATCAATATTCGCCGCCGCCAGAAGCTGTTTCAAAAGCCGAATCTGATCGTCTGTGTCCAGAATGGTAAAGTTAGTCTTGAGATCGACCAATTCCGCGTGACGGCGCAGCAGCTTTACACAGATTGAGTGGAATGTGCCGAGCCATGGCATTCCTTCGACCGCTTCCCCCAACAGGGATGCAACGCGGAGTTTCATTTCGCGCGCGGCTTTATTGGTAAAGGTCACAGCCAGTATTTCATTCGGACGCGTACGCCCCGTAGTCATGAGATGCGCAATCCGGCAAGTGAGCGCCTTTGTCTTGCCCGTCCCTGCCCCAGCGAGCATGAGTACAGGCCCATCAAGCGTTTCAACGGCTTCGCGTTGCGCAGGGTTCAAATCCTCGAGATAAAGAGAGGGTCGAGCACCCATCATAGCCCGCTGGCTTAGCGGGATTGTGGCTGCGGCTTCAAAGGCGTCATCTTCGGAAAAACTGCTCATGCGGGGCAAGATAGTGCCTTTGAGCGGCGAGGGAAAGTATGTTCCTCAAATGTTCACGCCACATTGTCCTATTTTTCATCACCCAGAAGCGAAGCCCCTGTCACACGCGCAACGCCTAGAACATATCGTTGAAACAACGAGGAGAACCGTTCGATATCTGCTTCAGACCAGCCTTCGAAAATCTGCATCAACAGACGCCATTTCGAGGCCATAAAGTCAGAGATGTACTTGCCACCCTTTGGCGTCAGGTCGATCACACTCTTGCGCGCATCCGATTGCGAAGGTCTTCGAATGGCGAATTCTTTCGACACCAGCTCGGCAACAATCCTCGAGGCACGCGAAGGGTCAACTTCCATAAGTTCAGCAACGCGACCGATCGTCGGCTCTTCGGGGCGCAGCAAGCCAACACCAGCATTGAGACGCGCTATTGCGATCAAACCTTGGAGCATCGCGGGTTCCAGCGGATCGTCTAGTCCCTCGATCATTTTACCTTTGAGCTCGCCCTTTTCGTAAAGACGGCGCCAATGGAAGTTGGCAACATCAAAGCGCAAAAGCGCGTCGATTGCATCTGGAGAGAACCCTTGCCCCGCGAGCCGTGCTGCGACTTTCGCCTGAATGCGCGGATCTGGGCGAAACATTTCATTGCCTTCGGTCATTTGCGAGCCACTTCCAGATTTATGTGCCATTGTCAAATATGTGTCATTGGCATATATATGTCATTGTCACATAATGACGCAATAGACACTCGCCAGCGGAAAACCCTTTAGGACCTTTATATGTCTACTTATCCTCACTCCGCGCCGGCCCCTGCTGACGCCCCGAATCTCAAACTCATAATCGGCTCGATCGGTGTGTTGCTTTTGCTTGCCGCACTCGATCAAACCATCGTCTCCACTGCCCTACCGACAATTGTTGCTGACCTTGGTGGTCTTGAGCATCTTTCTTGGGTGGTAACGGCCTATATCCTCGCATCAACCGTCGTAGCGCCGCTCTATGGAAAGCTTGGCGATCTCTATGGACGCCGAAACACTGTTTTCGTCTCGGTTGGCCTTTTCCTTCTTGGCTCAGCGCTATGCGGCATTGCGACCAATATGACCTTCCTGATCCTTGCTCGCGCTCTTCAGGGCCTTGGCGGCGGCGGTCTCTTTGTTCTCGCGCTCTCCGTGATCGGCGAGGTGATCCCGCCCAAAGATCGCGGTAAAACCCAAGGGATCTTTGCCGCAGTCTTTTCGGTCTCCTCGGTCATCGGCCCACTCCTTGGGGGTTGGTTCGTCGAAGTCTTTAGCTGGCACTGGATTTTCTACATCAACATCCCGTTCGGCGCTTTGGCAGTTGCAGGCTTTGCATATGGCTTCAAACCCACGGGTCGCCGCGTAAAGCACAAAATCGATTGGTGGGGCGCGCTTTTCCTTTCGACCACACTCGCAGGGCTTACCCTCTTCACATCTCTTGGAGGCCAAACCTTTGCGTGGGATTCCATTGAAATCATAGGACTTGCAGTCATTTCAGCGGTTTCACTGGGCGCATTTGTAGCGATTGAAGCCCGTGCTGAGGAACCCATCCTGCCGCTCGGCCTCTTCAAGAAGAACGTGTTTTGGGTCACAAGCGTCATTGGCTTCATCGCAGGAGCGGTGATGTTCGGTTCGATCACCTTTCTTCCGATCTACCTCCAAATCGCGAAGGGCGTCACGCCGACCGTATCGGGCCTAATGCTTGTACCGATGACTTTTGGCATCCTGTTCTCGTCCTCTATTGCAGGCCGCTCGATGGGCAAATCTGGCAAGTATCGCTGGCTCCCAATCGTGGGCATGACTTCGCTGATCATAGGTATGGCGCTCCTCAGCCAAATCTCGGTGGACTCGGGCACAGCCTACTTCGCACTGTGTATTGTCTTCGTGGGACTCGGCATGGGCTGTATCTTCCCAGTGGTCACAACTGCAGTACAGAACGCCGTCCCGATGGAGGTCATCGGCACAGCAACGGCAGCAGGTCTTATGTTCCGGCAGGTTGGGGGCTCGCTCGCGGTTGCAGCATTTGGCGCTCTCTTCTCGTCACGCCTTGCCGCCCAGATGGAAGGTTTTGCGATGGCTAGCGGTGGTGGAGAGTTCAGCCCAGCCGCTCTGCGCAACCTTCCAGACAATGTGAAAGCAGTTGTCGGAGACGCTGTCGTAAATGCGATTCACCCTATCTTCTGGGTGGCCGGAGGCCTTGCAATTCTGGGCATCCTCTTCTCACTCCTCCTTGAAGAAATTCCGCTGGTTAATCGCCAAGTGCCTAAAGGCGAGTAAGGAAATCACTGGACTGGCGGAATAATCGATTATCCCGCCAGTCCATCCGCGTTAACGCTAACAAATATGCGTTTTGCGGTTGACCCCCCTGCAAATGTCCCTACAGATTGCTGCAACTGCAAAAGGGGACTGTTTGCTATGGCCGAATTCAAAAAAATCCTTATTGCCAACCGCGGCGAAATCGCCATTCGCATCATGCGGGCTGCGAACGAAATGGGGAAAAAGACCGTTGCGGTCTATGCCGAAGAAGACAAACTCGGTCTTCACCGTTTCAAAGCGGACGAAGCGTACCGCATTGGCGAAGGGATGGGGCCCGTTGCCGCCTATTTGAGCATTGAGGAAATCATCCGCGTCGCCAAAATGTCAGGCGCAGATGCAATACACCCCGGTTACGGCCTTCTTTCGGAAAACCCACAGTTCGTCGATGCTTGCGAAGCGGCTGGCATCACCTTTATCGGCCCCAAGGCCAAGACCATGCGCGAGCTTGGCGACAAAGCCAGCGCCCGCAAAGTCGCTATCGCTGCTGGCGTTCCCGTCATCCCTGCGACTGAAGTTCTCGGCGATGATATGGATGCCATTCGCAAAGAAGCCGCCGAGATCGGTTACCCTCTCATGCTCAAAGCCTCTTGGGGTGGCGGTGGCCGCGGTATGCGCCCCATCAATTCCGAGAAGGAGCTCGAAGAGAAAGTCCGTGAGGGTCGCCGCGAAGCCGAAGCCGCATTTGGAAATGGGGAAGGTTATCTGGAAAAGATGATCATCCGCGCGCGCCACGTCGAAGTCCAGATCCTCGGCGATAAGCTCGGCACGATCTATCACCTCTGGGAGCGCGACTGTTCCGTTCAGCGCCGCAACCAAAAGGTCGTCGAACGTGCGCCCGCCCCTTACCTCAGCGAAACCCAACGCGAGCGTATCTGTAATCTGGGCAAGAAAATCTGCGAGCACGTGAATTACGAATGTGCGGGCACGGTGGAATTCCTCATGGATATGGACTCGGGTGAGTTCTATTTCATCGAAGTGAACCCCCGCGTTCAGGTGGAGCACACCGTCACCGAGGAAGTCACCGGCATCGATATCGTTCGTGCCCAAATCCTCATCGCCGAAGGTAAATCCATCGTGGAGGCGACGGGCTGCGCATCTCAGTATGACGTAAAGCTTGATGGCCATGCTCTTCAATGCCGCGTCACAACCGAAGACCCGTCGAACAACTTCATTCCTGACTATGGTCGCATTCAAACCTATCGTTCTGCTACCGGTCCGGGCATCCGTCTTGACGGTGGCACCGCATATTCGGGCGCAGTGATCACGCGCTATTACGACTCGCTGCTGACGAAGATCACCGCACGTGCCCCCACACCAGAAATGGCAATCGCTCGGATGGACCGTGCGCTTCGTGAATTCCGTATTCGCGGTGTCTCCACGAACATTGAGTTTGTAATCAACCTGCTGAAGCACCCGACCTTCTTGAACTATGAATACACCACCAAGTTCATCGACACGACGCCAGAGCTGTTCAATTTCTCCAAGCGCCGCGACAGAGCGACCAAGATCCTGACCTACATTGCGGACATAACCGTCAATGGTCACCCTGAGACTGCCGGCCGTCCGCGTCCCCACGCCGACCTCAAAGAACCCAAAGCCCCTGTCAAACCGGGGGCCGAGGTCCAAAACGGCACGCGCCAGATTCTGGATGAACACGGTCCTGCTGCCGTGGCAGATTGGCTTCGCAATCAGAACCAGCTTTTGATCACCGACACCACGATGCGTGATGGTCATCAGTCGCTGCTCGCAACGCGCATGCGTTCGATCGATATGATCCGTGTAGCCCCTGCTTATGCGCAAAAGATGTCGAACCTTTTCTCAGTGGAATGCTGGGGTGGCGCGACTTTTGATGTGGCCTATCGCTTCTTGCAGGAATGCCCATGGCAGCGCCTTCGCGACATCCGCGCGGCGATGCCGAACGTGATGACACAGATGCTCCTTCGTGCGTCGAACGGCGTTGGCTATACCAACTATCCCGATAACGTCGTGCAGGAATTCGTGCGTCAAGCTGCCGAGTCGGGCGTCGATGTGTTCCGCGTCTTCGACTCGCTCAACTGGGTCGAAAACATGCGCGTCGCAATGGACGCCGTGGTCGAAGCGAACAAGGTCTGCGAAGGCACGATTTGCTACACGGGCGATATGCTCGACCCTGCCCGCTCGAAATACGATCTCAAGTATTACGTCGGCATGGCGAAAGAACTTGAAGCTGCGGGCGCGCACCTCCTCGGCCTCAAGGATATGGCAGGTCTCTTGAAGCCCGCCGCCGCCTCTGCCCTCGTGAAGGCGCTCAAGGAAGAGGTTGGCCTTCCGATCCACTTCCACACACATGACACTTCGGGGGCCTCTATCGCGACCGTAATTGCGGCCGCAAATGCAGGCGTTGACGTCATCGACGCTGCGATGGACAGCTTCTCGGGTGGCACTTCGCAACCGACCATGGGCTCAATCGTCGAAGCGCTGCGCGGCACCGAGCGTGACACGGGCCTCGACATCAAGGCGATCCGCGAGATTTCCAACTACTGGGAACAGGTGCGCGGCCAGTATGTTGCCTTTGAGTCGGGCCTTCAGTCGCCTGCTTCTGAGGTTTACCTTCACGAAATGCCGGGTGGCCAGTTCACCAACCTCAAGGCCCAAGCGCGCAGCCTCGGCCTTGAAGAGCGCTGGCACGAGGTCGCTCAGGCCTATGCCGATGTGAACATGATGTTCGGCGATATCGTCAAAGTGACCCCATCGTCCAAGGTTGTTGGCGACATGGCACTCATGATGGTTTCTCAAGGCCTCACCCCCGCTCAGGTCCAAGACCCTGTAAGCGACGTTGTATTCCCCGACTCGGTGATCGACATGATGAAGGGCAGCCTCGGGCAACCTCCAGGGGGTTGGCCGGCCGAACTTCAGAAGAAAATTCTTAAGGGTGAAAAGCCGATAACAGACCGTCCCGGCAAGCATCTCAAGCCAGTTGAACTCGAGACAGTTCGTGCGGACCTTTCCAAACAGCTCGAAGGCAAAGCCGTCGATAACGAGGACTTGAACGGTTATCTCATGTATCCCAAGGTCTTCCTCGACTACATGGGCCGTCACCGCACCTATGGTCCTGTGCGCACCTTGCCGACCAAGACCTTCTTCTATGGGATGGAAGCGGGCGAAGAAATCAGCGCCGAAATCGACCCGGGCAAAACGCTCGAAGTGCGCCTCCAAGCTGTCGGCGACATGGATGAAAACGGCGAAGTGAAGGTCTTCTTCGAGCTAAACGGTCAGCCCCGCACCATCCGCGTGCCGAACCGTGCTGCAACCGCCACCAAAGCGGTCCGCCCCAAAGCCGAAGCTGGCAATCCTAACCACATCGGCGCTCCGATGCCGGGCGTCGTGGCGACGGTTGCAGCTCAGGCCGGCAAAGAAGTCAAAGCGGGCGATCTTCTCCTGACCATCGAAGCTATGAAGATGGAAACAGGTATCCACGCCGACCGTGACGCGGTTGTCAAAGCAGTACATGTCTCGGCCGGAGGTCAGATTGACGCCAAAGACCTCTTGATCGAATTCGAATAATCTCTGTTAGAACTCAAATGAATGGGCGCCCAACTGGGCGCCCGTTTCAATTAAAAAGGCTGCCCTGCGTCGTGCAAGACAGCCTCTGCATGATGAACCGTAATTGGTCTATTATGCGGGGATGTTGCC
>JAYPUF010000076.1:0-10762 GCA_038133925.1 Marivivens sp.
CCTTTTGGAAGCCCAAATCGACTAAGTTTCAAGCAATTTTCGCAACAAATTGCCCCGCTTAGAGGAATTGTTTCCACATATGGTAGTTTACGGCAGGGCGGCCAAAACTTTTAGAGAAGCTCACCGCCAAGTGAGTTCGGGCCGCTCTCTATGATACGCACCTTGCATACCCTGCCCAGAGAATCTTCTGGCGCTTCAACGTAGCAAGCATGCAAATAATCAGTCTTGCCAATCAGTTGCCCTGGCATTCGACCTTTTTTCTCAAAAAGGACATTTACTTCGCGACCGACCATTGAATCTTGTGTGGCTCGCTGTTGCTTGGTGATCAGAGCCTGAAGTTCTTGAAGACGCGAATCCATAAGATCATCGGGCAACTGAGGCTTTTCCGCAGCGGGCGTTCCTGGGCGCGTCGAATATTTGAAGGTATAGGCCATCCCATAACCAACCTCGCGGATCAGATCCATGGTATCGGCGAAGTCCTCGTCGGTTTCACCGGGAAAACCAACAATGAAGTCACCCGAAAGAACCAAGTCAGGTCGCGCCCCACGGATGCGCTCGATCAGGCGGAAATAATCATCGCGCGTGTGCTTGCGATTCATTGCCTTTAGGATCTTGTCGCTTCCCGACTGAACCGGAAGATGAAGATATGGCATCAGCTTTTCGCAGGTGCCATGCGCATCAATTAAAGCATCATCCATGTCATTCGGATGCGAGGTGGTAAAACGGATGCGGTCGAGGCCGTCGATGCCGGCCAGTTCCCAGATTAAACCAGCCAGCCCCTTATCATGACCATGATAGGCATTCACGTTTTGCCCGAGCAGGGTAATCTCGCGCACGCCAGCTTCGACCAAGTCGCGTGCTTCTGTGAGAATGCGCTCCTTCGGACGACTGACTTCGGCACCGCGCGTATAGGGAACAACGCAGAAAGCGCAGAACTTGTCGCAGCCCTCTTGCACTGTAAGAAACGCAGCTGGGCCGCGTTGAGCCTTGCGACGGGACTTGTTCAGGATGGTGAATTTATCCTCTTCAGGAAACTCGGTATCGAGCGCCTTTGCACCTGTCTGGATCGCTGCTTCCATGTCAGGCAAGCGGTGATAGGTCTGCGGTCCAACAACAAGGTCAACGACCGGCGCACGGCGCATGATCTCTTGACCTTCGGCCTGAGCAACGCAACCTGCAACACCAATTTTGAGGTTAGGATTCACCTCTTTAAGAGGCTTAAGACGACCAAGTTCGGAATAGACCTTTTCTGCGGCCTTTTCACGAATGTGGCATGTGTTGAGGAGGATCATATCCGCCTCTTCCTGATTTTCGGTCTGCACATACCCCTTACCGCCCAGCGCTTCGGCCATACGCTCGGAGTCGTAAACGTTCATCTGGCAACCATAGGTTTTGATGAATAGTTTCTTAGTCTCGGACATGGTTTCACCCTGTAGATGCAGCGATAAAGGGAATTTCCGCTCTCTATAGGACAGCCGAGCTGCTTGCAATGCCGAGCGAATTAACGGAACCTAGGGACGAAACTCGCAAATCAGGCACATGCGCTACTCCAGTCTCAATGATTTTTTGAACAAAGGCACCCAAGGGATAAAAGGTCCCTTGGCCATTATCCTATGTGATGATGAGATCGAAATCGACACGACGGTGCGTCACCACATCGATCTTGGGTTCAAAAAGATCATCTGCGTTGCATCGGAAGAAATCGCGATCCCAGAAACCGTGCTCGACAAGGTGGACGTGATCGCCTTTGACATGGCGGGCGAAGCGGCGCTTGAAAGCGTGATGAATCCGCTAATAAGTGCGTTCAAAGCGCAATGGCTGTATTACTGCTATAACGCAGAATATCTCTTCTTTCCGTTTTGCGAACATCGCAACGTTTTAGAGCTTATGCTTTTCAATCTAGAAGAGCGGCGCGAAGCGGTCCTTGCTTATGTTGTCGATCTCTATGCCGAGGATTTGAACCGGCACCCGAATGCGGTTTCACTTGATACCGCAATGCTAGACAAGACTGGTTACTACGGTTTGGCAAGGCCTGATCCTGCCAACCACAACCACCCCAAAGAACGGCAGCTCGATTTCTACGGCGGCCTGCGCTGGCGCTTTGAAGAACATATTCCCGCAGCTCGCAGGCGGATCGACCGCATTCCACTTTTCCGCGCCAATGAAGGGCTCAAAATCCGCAAAGATCACACTCTCTCGGATGAAGAGATGAACACCTATGCCTGCCCTTGGCATAACAATGTCACCGCCGCCATTGCGTCGTTCCGCACGGCCAAAGCGCTCAAGCGCAATCCTGGTTCGACCTATGACATCCACACATTCAAGTGGCATAACTCTGTGCGGTTCACTTGGCATTCACAGCAACTTCTTGATATCGGATTGATGGAACCAGGCCAGTGGTTCTGAGGCCATCGCATCAATTTCCACTTTGACGAAACTCACCAGCGCCGTATGTTTGCGCAAACAGTTGATCGGAGCTTTCCTTGTCAAACTCTAGCATTACGGCCGAGCAGCGCCCGCTGTTTGGCGTTTTTCTCGTTGTCATAACCGTACTGTTTTTTGCACTAAGTGATGTGATTTCAAAGCACTTAACGATGCAATATCCGGTGCCTGTTGTGCTCGCATTGCGCTATCTTGTGAGCACCGCCCTGCTATTTATTTTTGTTTACCCAAAAATGAAGGCAAAGCTTTGGAAAACACAGCGCACCAAGATGGTGATCTTTCGTGGCTCAATTCTGACACTAGCGTCTCTCACAATGGGCTTCGCCTTAAGGCTCATGCCAGTTGGTGAAACAATTGCCATACTCTATCTCTCACCTTTTGCAGTCATGGCCCTCGCAGTTCCTTTGCTTGGCGAGCGAGCATCACCTTTGAGCTGGTTTTTTGCAACCTTAGGCTTTTGCGGAGTTCTTTTAATCCTACGCCCCGGATCGGGCCTTGACCCCCAAGGCGTCCTTTGGGCACTGGCTAACGCAGGTTGTGCGACCGCGTTCCACCTTGTCACGCGGACCTTAACCAAAACCGAGAGCGCCGTTGCGATGTTGTTCTATGTCACGGTCATTGGCGCAGTTGTCTTTACGCTTAGCGCCATTCCTTATTTTGGATCTGTAGAACCTACTTGGCTCGATTGGGGTTTGATGCTGCTACTGGGCGGTTTCGCTACGACCGGTCACTTCTTCTTTGCAGCTGCCTACAGAGAGGCGCCCGCTGCACTGATAGCACCGCTCAACTACCTTCATCTGGTGTGGGCGGGCCTATTGGGATGGTTGGTATTCGGCCATATTCCGGATCACATTTCGATCATCGGTATGGCGATCGTGATTACCGCTGGTGTAGCACTCGCGCTGAACGCCCACTTCGTCAAAGGTAGAACAAAAATCTGATTAAGATTTCTTACGAAGACGGATCACAACGTCAACTGCTGCAATTTCTGCACCTTCTGGCGGCTCGGGCAAATTAAGAATCTCGAGCTGCCCTTCTGCTGCGTCAGTCAGGGTTGCGGTATCTTCCCAATAGAAATGCGGGTGATCTGTCATGTTTGTGTCAAAGTAGCTCTTCGCACCGTCAACAGTGATTTCGCGCATCAAGCCAGCATCACAAAAAGCCCGCAACGTATTGTAAACCGTTGCAAGCGAGACCTTTTCGCCGCTCGTAGAAGCCGCTTCGAAAAGCCATTCAGCTGTGACATGGCGGTCTTGCCCGTCACCAACCAGCAGCGTTGCAAGTGCCACACGCTGTTTTGTGGGGCGCAGGCCAACAGCGTTGAGCCACTCCGTTCCGCGATGGGTCTCAATATCGAGCATGGGCGAAAGTCTCCTTGACTGCATACCATATGGTCGATTGGTGGTCGGTTTCAATTGAAAAACCAAAATGCCTCGTCCGAAGCCCTAGGCTTGCCCTGCTTTGGCCCCGAGTGATAAAGGGTTATCAATAGGAACATTGATGAATGGACACGACCGAATGGCCCAATATCCGAGCAGCTTTGATAAAGAAGACCTTCTGAAATGCGCACGTGGCGAGCTTTTCGGTCCGGGGAATGCGCAGCTCCCCGCACCGCCGATGCTTATGATGGATCGCATCACCGAGATCTCTGGTGATGGCGGTTTGCACGGCAAGGGTCACGTCGTTGCTGAATTCGATATCAATCCGGACTTGTGGTTCTTTGACTGCCACTTCCCGAACAACCCAATTATGCCCGGATGCCTCGGCCTTGACGGTCTTTGGCAGCTCACAGGCTTTAATCTTGGGTGGCGCGGCTGGGAAGGTCGCGGCTATGCGCTCGGCGTTGGTGAAGTAAAGTTGACGGGTATGGTGCGTCCTGACCGCAAGATGCTTACCTACAAGGTGGATTTCACTAAAGCCGTTCAAACCCGCCGTCTTACCATGGGTGTCGCTGACGGTATCGTAGAAGCAGATGGCGAAGTCATTTATCAAGTCAAGGACATGAAGGTCGCCCTCTCGACCTCTTAATGGCTCTAAAGCAAGCGCTGAAGACAAACCCCCGGACGATGTTTCGGGGGTTTTTGTTTGCGCAAGCTCGACATTCAAGACGCGGACTCAGAGTCGCAGAAGGTCATTCTACGCTTTCCTCTGTTGCACCTTCGTCCCTCTATGGCCTACACACGGAGCCAAATTGTTCAAGGAGGCTTTATATGCGCCGCGTCGTCGTCACTGGTCTGGGGATCGTCTCCCCGATTGGCAATAACGCCCAAGAGGTTGAAGCATCTCTTCGCGCCGGTAAGTCCGGTATCGAAGCCAGTCCCGAAATGGCTGAACGTGGCTTCCGCAGTCAGATTGCAGGCACAGTCAAAATCGACGCAGCCGAGCATGTAGACAAGCGCGCCCTGCGCTTCATGGGCCCGGGTGCGGCCTATGCTTATATTTCCATGCAGCAGGCTATTGCTGACTCTGGTCTTTCAGAAGACCAGGTTTCAAACGTGCGCACTGGTCTCGTTGCGGGCTCCGGTGGTCCTTCGACCAGTGCAATGTATGCAGCACATCAAGTCGTCGATAACAATGGCTCACCCAAGCGGATTGGGCCGTTCGCTGTCCCCAAATGCATGTCTTCGACGATCTCGGCGAACCTGTCCACGCAGTTCAAGATCAAGGGCATCAACTACTCGATCACCTCGGCTTGCTCGACCTCGCTGCACTGCATTGGCAACGCGGCCGAGCAGATCATGATGGGCAAGCAGGACGTGATGTTCGCGGGCGGCGCCGAGGAACTGGACTGGACCCTGTCCTGCCTGTTCGATGCCATGGGCGCGATGTCGTCCAAGTACAACGACCAGCCAACCAAAGCCTCGCGCGCGTTCGATGCGAACCGTGATGGTTTCGTAATCGCAGGTGGCGGCGCGATTGTTGTTCTGGAAGAGCTGGAACACGCCAAAGCACGCGGTGCCAAGATCTATGCCGAAGTGACCGGTTATGCCGCGACCTCGGATGGTCACGACATGGTTGCGCCCAGCGGTGAAGGTGGCGAGCGTGCGATGCGTCTTGCCCTGCAATCCCTACCCGAAGGCCGCAAGGTCAGCTACATCAACGCGCACGGCACCTCGACCCCCGTTGGAGACGTCGGCGAAGTCGAAGCGGTCCGCCGCGTGTTTGGCGAAGGTTCCACCCCACCGATTTCCTCTACCAAATCGATGACGGGACACAGCCAAGGTGCCACAGGCGCATCAGAAGCTGTCTATTGCCTTTTGATGCTTCAGGGTGACTTTATCGCGCCTTCGATCAACGTTGAAACGCTTGATCCTGAAATAAACCCAGATGAAATCGCGACAACGCTCGTTGAGAATGCAGGGCTTGATAGTGTCATGACCAACAGCTTTGGCTTTGGCGGCACAAACGGCTCAATGATTTTGTCCAAGTATCGCGGCTAAGCGTTTTAAATGAAGAGTACGAGGCCGCGCCCAAGAGGACGCGGCCTTTTGCATTTTTGAGATATTTAGACGATTACTTTTTTACGAAAACGTAGCGCAATGCGCTCGTAGAGACCGGCTACAATCGACAGAATTACCAGCAAAAGGCCAAGTGCAATTAGCGCGAATTTGAACACGGCCGAAGCAGAGTAAGGAAGCGCGATAAAGTCTGCAAAGTTTGTCGGGTTTGCGAGCATAACGAACGAAAATAGGTTTTCGATGATATCGAAGACTGCACCGCAGATTACCGAGAGCCCTGCCAGTTTGCCAATTCTACGACCATAGCCGCCATCTGGCCCCACGCGCGAGACAAGCGCTCCGATAAATAGGCCCATCAGCATCATCATCGCTATGAAGCCGAAATCAATGATCTGGGTCTTCACATAAATATCTAGCGTTCCGAGCTCCTGCATATGCGCATAGAAACCCTTGATCGCCTCTCCGCTAAAGGTCGTTTGACCGGTCGCATAATCAACAGGGTGATTTGATGCGGCATAACTCGCATCGAGTTCGTTCTTAACCACATTAAAACCAACAAAGACTGCGGCTGTGAGCACCGTATGCAGCAGGATGGACTTAGATGCGAGTTTGTCCATTTGGGAAGTGATTTTCTTTAACATTTCAAACCTTATGAATCATTAATTGCATTCCATGGAATGTTTTTATATTCCTTGGAATGCAAAAGCAAGCAGGTTTATGGTTTTTCTCAGATGGTTCACTCTCCGGAAACAATTATTGGATTTGCAACGCGTCTTGCGATAACGGTTGACCTCTACTATTCTGTTTTATCTGAAAGACTTAGACCATTTGACCTAACGATCTCACAGCTTTCTGTGATTTCTCACCTTGCTCGAAGGCAAGAGCCGCAACGGGTGACGGACATCGCAAAATCCGTCGATGTTGGGCAGCCCGCTGTCACAAAGATGATTACAAAGTTCGAAAACGCAGGCTGGGTTACACTGGTAGATTCTATATCTGACAAGCGCGTAAAGGCAGCACGGATGACTCCCGAGGGCTACCAGCATCTTGGACAAGTCCAAAGACACCTGTTACCCGAACTGAAACCCTTTCTCGATCAAAAGAGTGAAGCGGACATCAAAACCGTCACAGACCTTCTCAAAGACTTCTCTGCTCTGCTCGAAACCCTACGGTAACTTGACGCTGCGTTCCAAACGCGTCACATCTCGAAAAAATTTGAGGAAACGTTATGATCCAACTCAATGGTAAGCGCGGCCTGATCATGGGCGTAGCAAATGAACGCTCAATCGCTTGGGGCATTGCCAAGGCCTGTGCAGAGGCTGGAGCCCAACTCGCATTCACCTATCAGGGAGAGGCATTCGGTAAGCGTCTTGAGCCGCTTGCGGCGTCAGTTGGCAGCAACACGATGATCGACGTCGACGTCACAAATTCCGAAAGTATGGATCTGGCCTTTAATACGCTCAAAGAAAAATGGGGCACATTGGACTTTGTCGTCCACGCGATTGCTTACTCTGACAAGAATGAGCTTACCGGTCGTTTCATCAACACGAGTCGCGCGAACTTTTCGCATTCGCTTGAAATCAGCTGCTTCTCCTTCATCGATGTTGCGAAACGTGCAACCGAGCTGATGCCAGAAGGCGGCACGTTAATTACCCTCACATATGGCGGCTCGAACCGTGTAACGCCGAACTACAACGTGATGGGTGTGGCCAAGGCTGCGCTTGAATCATCAGTGCGCTATTTGGCAAATGATCTTGGCCAACAAGGTATCCGTGTGAACGCAATTTCCCCCGGTCCGATGAAGACGCTTGCAGGCGCTGCAATCGGTGGCGCACGTGCAACTTACCGTCACACTGAGGAAAATGCACCGCTCCGCTCAAACGCCACACTCGAAGCTGTTGGTGGCACCGCAGTCTATCTCGTGTCCGACGCGGGCGCTTTTACCAGCGGTGAAATTATTCGCGTTGACGGCGGCTTCCACGTTCTGGGCATGCCGCAGCACGAAAACCTCTGATGTTCGAGGTTCTGGCCGCGATAGCGATCTGCGTCGCGACTTCTAAAGCACTTCAAGGTGGCTGGGACTTTGCTCAGCTGCCCAAGATTGACCGCAAAGTGCTCTTCCTTGCGGTAATTTCTGTCGTTGCGGCCGTAATGGTCTTTGGTCCAATTTTCGGCCTGATGGCGATCGTTGCAGTGATCGTCCACGAAATGGGCCATGTAATGGCATATCGCGTTTGTGGTCATCTAGACGCACGGTTCAGGCTCATTCCACTCTTTGGTGGCGTAGCGATTTCCAGCCACGCCCCGAAGACCCAATCAGACGATTTTTTTATCACGTTGATGGGACCCGCGATCGGGCTTGGCCCAATGGCTCTTTCGCTTGCGCTCTCCATTGCTCTGACCGATAGCATGCCTTTTGCGGCAGGTCTGTTTTGGGCCTTCGGCGTGACCACCGCTTTGCTTAACCTCTTCAACCTGCTTCCACTCTATCCTCTTGATGGCGGACGTATGATAAGGCTTGCAACGTCGAGCCTATTTCCCGCTGCTGAAATTTTTGTTGCTGGGGGGATGGTCGGACTGTTGATACTGTTGGCAGTTGTGATGAAGTCCATCTTTATCGGATTTATTGCCTTGATGGGATTTCAGTCGATCCGTGTCGAAGCCCAGCGCGCACGTAGACCTGTGCCCATGAAAAAAGCGGCAGCGCTTCTCGCGCTAACCGCTCATATCTTTACCTTTGCTGCGTTCCTAATCGGCGCTCTGCCGCTGGTTACAGCGTGGGGTAAGGGGCTTAGGCTGCTTTAATCTCAACCAGTTCAATCGCGAATGTCAGGTCTTTGCCTGCAAGCGGATGGTTCGCATCGAGCACAACTTCTTCGTCATTGGACGAAACGACTGTCACAGGAACGACATGACCATCGGGCGACTGCATTTGAAGCTGGGTGCCGGGTTCAACAGGGATATGGCTCGGAATTTCCCCACGCGGAATTGCCTGCCGTGCTTCTTCACGGGTTTCACCGTAGGCTTCTAGACAAGGGACTTCGACTACTTTTTTGTCGCCAACAGCCATGCCGGGAATTGCTTTGTCGAGACCAGGGATAATCTGACCCGAGCCCACAACGAATTCCAGCGGCTCGCGGCCTTCTGAGCTGTCAAAGGTTTCGCCGGACACGAGTGTTCCAGTGTAATGAATGCGCACGGTATCGCCCGCTTTGACTTGGGTCATCTGATCTCTCCGAATTGATGGAAATGAATAAACGAGGCCGCGTCACTGCGGGTACTCGAAGCGATGGCCATTAGTTAGGCATTTTTATCCATTATTGCAAACCGACTACAGGAAAACCTTGTTTCGGGCCGAGTTGACAGTCAGTCTAGCCCCGAAATGGGAGACAATCATGAGCATAACGACATGCGTCTTTGACGCATACGGAACTCTTTTCGACGTGAACTCAGCCGCTAGACGCGCCGCAGAACGCCCGAACCAAGAGCAACTCGCACAAATCTGGCCAAAGTTGGCTTCGGACTGGCGTGCAAAGCAGCTCCAATACACTTGGCTAAGGGCAATAGCAGATCACCACACCGACTTTTGGGAAGTCACCAAAGACGGGCTCGACTGGGCGATGGAAGCACATGGCTTTGATGATCCGGTTCTACGCGAAACGCTTCTAGCTCTCTATTGGGAGCTAGAAGCATACGCAGAAGTTCCACATATGCTCGCCAATCTCAAAGACCGCGGAATGCGATGCGCGATCTTGTCGAATGGATCACCCGAGATGCTTGAAGGTGCTGTCGAGTTTGCCGCCATCGACAGACTGCTGGACGCTGTGATTTCCGTTGAAGACGCTGGGATATTCAAGCCTTCATCAAAGGTTTATGACCTCGTTTCAGCAAAACTAAGCTGCGACATATCCGAGGTTCTTTTTGTCTCTTCCAACGGTTGGGATATTGCCGGCGCTTCGGCCTATGGCTTCAGCACCGTATGGGTAAACCGTATCGGTGAACCGATGGACAGGCTCTTTGCACGCCCAGACCACGTGCTTGCCGATCTTACCAAATTGTCGGAGCTGCTCTGATGGCGACGTTTCAAACAAGTGATGGAGTTTGCATCCACTATACGGAAACCGGCACCGGACTTCCGGTCCTCGCCATTCCAGGACTGACGCGCAACTCCTCCGATTTTAACCATGTCGCGCCACATTTAGAGGGTATCCGACTGATCCGAATTGACCTTAGGGGACGCGGGCTTTCGGAATGGGCTTCTCCTGCGACCTACACAGTCGTTCAAGAGACGGCAGATGTCATCGATCTCTTGAATCATCTAGGGATCGATAGGGCCGCAATACTCGGCACGTCACGCGGTGGTCTTATCGCAATGTACATGGCCTTCGCGCACAAAGATCGCCTCTTGGGTGCTTTGCTCAATGATATCGGCCCCAAGATCGAAGCCAGCGGCCTGCGCATAATCAGCAGCTATGTCGGGAAAAACCCTGCGCAGACGACTTACGACGAAGCCGCCGAGGCCCGAGCAAAGCTGTGGAAAGGCTTTACAAACGTACCAAAGTCGAGATGGCGCGCCGAAGTGGAACAGCACTATCGAGAAACGCCTCAAGGCCTTGCGGTGCGTTATGATCCCAGATTGGGCGAAGCCTTTTCCGCAGATTTTGATGGTGAGGTACCGACAGCTTGGCCCTTATTTGAAGCGTTGGCGGGACTACCGACCGCGCTATTACGCGGCGAAACCTCGGACATCTTGTCGGAACAAACCGCATCCGAGATGGCTTCGCGCAGACCCGATCTCATCTACGCAGAGGTCAAGGGACGCGGCCATGTGCCATTCCTTGATGAACCGGAAGCGCTCGACG
>JAYPUF010000077.1:0-2277 GCA_038133925.1 Marivivens sp.
AGGACGAACTGCCTTGTTGCTCCAAACGGGCAAAAATCTGATAACTTTAGTCAAATTCGCAAGAATTCACGCCAGTATGAGGGAAAATCCATGGCTCTAGGTTACAAAGATTTGCTCGCCCGCGCAGACCAAGCTGTTACCTCTTTCACAACGGACGAGGCCCAAGAATATGTGTCAGACCCATCTTTTGTTTTCGTAGATATCCGTGACCCGCGCGAACTCGAACGCGAAGGCATGATTACAGGCGCACGCCACGCACCGCGCGGCATGCTAGAATTTTGGATTGATCCAGAAAGCCCCTACCACAAGTCGTATTTTGCCGAAGACAAAACCTTTGTTTTCTACTGCGCATCGGGCTGGCGTTCCTTGCTCGCAACCCAAGTCGCCCAAGAGATGGGCCTAAAATGCGCAAGCCTACGCGGCGGTTTCAGCGAGTGGAAAAAGAACGGCCTACCGATTTCCGAACGTACTTAGTCTCGCGTGAATACATACCTTGTGATGCTCTCATAAGGCTTGTTCGGTCCAATAATACAATCGGGGAAAGTCTCGCGATTGATTGCATCCGGCCAAACCTGCGTCTCAAGGGCAAGCCCCGCATGTGTTCGGTAAATGCGACCATCCAAGCCAGGCGTTCCCTCGTCCGTAAGATGAAGCGCGTTATAGATTTGAAGCCCCGGTTCAGTCGTTTCTACGGTCAACGCGATTCCAGAGGTAGCACCCTCAACACGTGCAACCTCGCGCAAGGCAACTCGTTCGGATGAAACGCAAAGATTGTTATCATAGTGCTCGGAGCCAATCGTACGCATCTGCCGAAAATCAAGTTTTGTCCCCTCAACACTGATGGGATCTCCCGTGGGGATAAGCTCGGCATCGAGCGGAACATAGGTTTCGGCATCAATCCTTAAACGATGCGCGTCAACATTGCCCTCACCATCGAGATTGAAATAGCTGTGATGTGCAAGGTTACACGGCGTCTCGCTATTTGAAGAGGCCGTCATAATCACCTCCAGTGCGCCGCCCTTCAGGCGATAGGTCACCTGCATTGCGATCTCACCACCAAAGCCGCCGTGTCCGTCCTCTTCGGAAAGCGTCAGCGTAACAAAGTCTGGCCCCATGTCACCAATGGACCAAACTTGACCACCAACCCCTGTACTCCCACCGTGAAGAGTGTGCTTGCCGACAAAGTTGTTCTCAAGCTGATAGGTCTTTCCACCAAGCTCATACTTGGCGTCTTTGATACGATTAGCAACGCGCCCAACAGTAGAGCCAAAATAACGAAGTGGACCGACCAGATCCTCAAGTGTCTCAGTTCCCAAGGCAAGCGAAGGCTCAAACCCGTCGAGATATAGCGAGCGCAGCGCTGCGCCATAGGTCACAATCTCGGCTCGTAGAATGCCACCCTTAATCGTGACAAGCTGGACAGTTTCACCCGACGGCAGCGTCCCAAAATTCGTAATCATGCTCTCTCCCCTAAGCACCTGAAACGGACGCATTGAGCAGCCCTTCAAGAAAAACATACCCAAATGAAGGCAAGACAACAGAGGCTTCTTTCACCTCCGCATTTTTCGGCCCAAGCGCTTTAGCAGGGGCCGAAAGTTCAAGGATCACAGGCGTATCAGAAAGATTGAACAAAGCCGTCACGCCAGAGCCATCATACCCTCTGTTGATGCCCAAAATCGGCTCAGGCAGATCAAGGAACTCAGTCGTCCCAAACCGAAGGGCAACCTGATCTTTGCGGAAGCGAAGCGCCCGACGATAGGTGTTTAGAACACTGTCTGCATCGTTCGCCTGCACAGACATCGCGCGGGCCGCCTGCTTAGCTTTGATCGGCAACCATGGCTTTGCGTCCGAAAAACCTGCGTATGGCTCCGAGCTATCCCACACCATCGGGGTCCGGCAACCGTCCCGCCCCTTGTACTCAGGCCAGAAATCAATGTTTGCGGTGTCCATCAGTTCGTCAAACTCGATGTCAGTCTCGGTCTGCCCAAGCTCTTCGCCTTGATAAACGTTAAGTGTGCCTGGAAAACTTGCCAACAACGCGATCGATTGTTTGGCAACATCATCGCTGTCACCGCCTTCAGGGGTCCATCGCGTCGCGTGACGCTGAACGTCATGATTTGAAAATGACCAGCAAGGCCATCCATCTGGTGCCTTTTCTAAGAACTTGGCGATCCGGCTTCTAAAATGCTCGGCAGTATGTGCGTGGCTTAAAAACTCGAAGGAATAAGCCATGTGGAGCCTATCCCCGCCCGAGGTATATTCAGCCATAATATCAAT
>JAYPUF010000077.1:2377-5756 GCA_038133925.1 Marivivens sp.
AATAAGCCATGTGGAGCCTATCCCCGCCCGAGGTATATTCAGCCATAATATCAATTTGCCGGCCCATTTCACCGACTTCACCTACCATCATCCGATCATTGTATTGATCGGTCAGCGCCCGCATCCGGCGCAACACGTCAATGTTCTCGGGGCGCGACTTTGAATAAATCTGATCCTGCGCCTCATAAGGATTATTCGGGAAATGCTCCCAACCCGAAGACGGATTGTCGCGAAGCTCTTTATCGTGGACGTAATAATTCACTGTATCCAAACGGAACCCGTCAACGCCTCGCTCAAGCCAGAACCGCATCGTCTCAAGCAGAGCGTCTACGACTTCGGGATTATGGAAATTGAGATCAGGCTGCTCTGTCAGGAAGTTATGCATATAGTACTGCTTGCGCCGCGTATCGAACTGCCAAGCCGAACCACCAAAGACAGAAAGCCAGTTGTTCGGCGCTGTTCCGTCCGCCTTTGGGTCAGCCCAGACATACCAATCTGCCTTGGGGTTGGTGCGGCTTGAACGGCTTTCAACGAACCAAGGATGCTCGCTTGAACTGTGCGAAAGCACCTGATCAATGATGACACGAAGTCCAAGAGAATGCGCGCGCTCGATCAATGCATCAAAGTCAGTAAGTGACCCAAAGAGCGGGTTCACGTCGGTATAATCAGAAACATCATAGCCCATGTCGCGATCAGGCGAGGTAAAAAACGGCGAAAGCCACACCGCGTCCACGCCAAGCGAGGCGACATATTCCAAGCGTTCTGTAATGCCCTTCAAATCTCCGATGCCATCACCATTAGTATCCTGAAAAGAGCGAGGATAGATTTGATAGATTACGGCATCACGCCACCATTCCTGAGCCATTCAAAGTCCTTAAGGCAAAATGAGAATCTTTAAGCTAACGCTAACATTGCCAAAGGACCGAGACCATGGACGCCGACTATTGATTCAGCCGTTCGCGATATTCTTTCGGTGAAAGTCCGACTTTCCGGCGAAAAACGCGCGAAAAATATGCAGGATCTTCATAACCAAGATCATATCCGATCAGCGCGATCCCCTTTTTGGTATAAGCGAGCTGACTACATGCTTCTTGGACAGATTGGTCTTCAACATAGGCCAAAGCAGAAAGACCAGTTGCTGCATTGCAAATACGGTGCAAATGCGTCCGCGAGATATTAAGAGCCTCTGCATATTGCGCAATCTGCCAACGATCTGAATGGTGGCGGTGTACCAAGGCTCGAAAAGCCTCAAATAAACTATCTTGGCGCGTCGCTATCGTCCCAGTTTCTGGCTCAATACGCTGGATTCGGCAAAAAATTTGCATGGCCAAGGCATGAAGCATAATCGCCCGCGCCGCGCCAACTTGAGAAAACTCCCTGTGTATCGAATGGAACAAATCGGCAAGTCCATTATCTGGCCGCGCGATAAGTGCCCGCCCCAAGTCAAGCCTTGCGTCCTCATAAATCTCAGGCAGCTTGTGCGTGGGTACGGTCAAAACCCACCCTGAGGTCCCCGGCGAAAATTGGAAATCATGGATCACATTTCGCGGGATATTAAGGATAAATGGTCCCTCAAGATCAAAATACTGCCCATCGAGGCTTAGCTTTGCCAATCCAGACTCAACAAAAAACACTTGATGAAGCTGGCCATGTCGATGCGGCGCGATCACCCATTCATAGTCTGGCGCGCGATCCGAAATCGTCTCGACATGCAGAACATCAGGAAAAGTAAGCTTCTCGCCATAGAGCGCATAGCTTGGAACATAGGTTTTTCGAGCACTCTCTTCCATGTAACAAAAATACCAGAATAGGAGATGTGCGTCTATTCAAATCCTCCCTGCATTTAGGCCATTCTTGACCCGCGACAGGAGGAACATATGCGTACACAAGTTTGTATCATCGGCGGCGGACCCAGCGGACTTTTGCTCGGGCAATTGCTGCATCTCAAAGGAATTGACACGATCGTACTGGAACGCAAAACGCGTGACTATGTGCTTTCTCGCATCCGCGCAGGCGTACTCGAGAAGGGAATGGTTGACCTGATGCATCAAGCGGGCCTTGGAGCGCGAATGGATGCCGAAGGCTACGTTCACGACGGCACCGTGCTTTCCTATGATGATCGCCAAATCCGGATCGACTTTACAAAGCTCACAGGAACCCCAGTGATCGTGTACGGTCAGACCGAAGTAACCCGTGACCTCTATGATGGCCGTGAAAAGGTTGGCGCCACGACCGAATTTGAAGCGGAAGACGTTCAGATCCACGATGCCGACTCCGACCACCCCTTTGTCACCTACATCCAGCATGGCGTGCAAAAGCGCATTGATTGCGACTACATCGCCGGCTGTGACGGGTTCCACGGCGTGAGCCGTCAGACCATCCCGACGTCTGTGCGCCGCGAATATGAAAAGGTTTATCCATTCGGCTGGCTTGGCATCCTGTCCGAGACCCCGCCGGTACATCACGAGCTTATTTATGCAAACTCGTCCCGTGGCTTTGCACTTTGTTCCATGCGTAACGAGAATCTTTCCCGCTATTACATCCAGTGCCCTCTTACGGACAAACCCGAGGACTGGAGCGACGACGCTTTTTGGTCGGAACTGAAACGCCGCATTCCACAAGAGCACGCCGAAGCACTCGTCACAGGCCCATCGATTGAAAAATCCATCGCTCCCCTACGCAGCTTTGTAAGCGAGCCAATGCGTTGGGGTCGCCTCTTCCTTTGTGGCGATGCTGCGCACATTGTGCCACCCACGGGGGCAAAAGGTTTGAATACAGCGGCTTCCGATGTCCACTATCTCTACACCGCGCTCGTTCAGGTCTATGAGGAAAAAGACAGCGAAGGGATTGACCGCTACTCCGAAAAGGCCCTGTCCCGCATCTGGAAGGCCGAGCGTTTTAGCTGGTGGATGACCAACCTTCTCCACCGCTTCCCCGATCAGTCGGACTTTGACATCCGTATGCAGATCACAGACTTTGAGTTCCTCGCATCAAACCGAAACGCGCAGGCCGTTTTGGCGGAAAACTACGTCGGACTTCCCTACTAATCAAAAAGGGCCGAGGAAAACCTCGGCCCTTTTCTTTTATTCTGCGGGAACCGCATCGGGCCGCTTATTGCGAAGCGCCTTCTTCTCACCAAGCATAAGCATCGCAGGCGTCACGACCAATGTCAGAAACGTCGCGATGACCAAACCACCAGCAATCGCTGCCGAAAGTTCTGTCCACCACTGGGTGGATGGCGCGCCATAAACAATCTCGCGGGTGAAGAAGTTGATGTTGAGCCCGATGACCATCGGCATCAATCCAAGAGCCGTTGTCATCGAAGTGAGCATCACCGGACGCAAACGCTGCGCCCCTGTCCGCAGTGCGGCCTCAAGAG
>JAYPUF010000077.1:5856-10737 GCA_038133925.1 Marivivens sp.
GTGAGCATCACCGGACGCAAACGCTGCGCCCCTGTCCGCAGTGCGGCCTCAAGAGGTGACATACCCTCCCGCTTCAGGTCGTTGTAGGTGTCGATCAGAACGATGTTGTTGTTCACCACAATGCCTGCAAGCGCAATCACACCGATACCGCCCATCACGATACCGAACGGACGACCCGTGACCATCAAACCGATGAGAACACCGGCAACAGAGAAGATGATCGCGGACATCACAACAAATGACTGGAAGAAGTTATTGAACTGGATCAGCAAGATCACAAACATCAACACAATCGCAGTGATAAACGCGCCGACGAGGAATATCATCGACTCCTGCTGATCTTCAGCCTCGCCGCCAAAAACAACACCCATTCCATCTGGCATTGCGATCTTCGCAATCGCGGCTTGGAGTGCGACGACCTGATCGTTCACAAGAACCCCGGGGGCAACACCTGCTTCGATACTGGTAATCCGCTTTTGATCAATGCGGGTCACAGTGCCCGTTCGCGGGCTAGGCTCAAACGTTACAAAGTTCGAAATCGGCACAAGTCCTGCACTCGTTGGAACGCGGAGCGACTGTAGCTCGCCAATCGTGCGATCTCCGGACGGGAAACGAACACGGATATCAACCGAGCCATCAGCATCATCGGGACGATAGTCCGCAACAGTGATACCTTGGGTCAAAAGCTGCACTGCTTGGCCGAGCGTCGAAATGTCCGCACCAAAGCGAGCCGCCTCTGAACGGTTCACCGAAATACGCCACTCCACGCCCGGAAGAGGACGCGAGTCGATGACATCGGTAAAGCCACCGATTTGCTCCATCGCCTCAACGATTTGCTGCACAACACCGTTCTGCAGATCCGAAGCACCGCCCTGAACACGAAGCGAAATTGGCTTGCCACTTGACGGGCCACTCGCCGCGTTTTGAACCTGCACTTCAATGCCCGGAATGTCGGCCATCTCTTGGCGGATTTGCTCGTTAATGATGTCTGCTTTGCGGCGGGTATCCCAATCCGTGAACTCAAGCTGGATTGTTCCGATAAGGTCCGCACCTGCATCGCGGTTACCACCAGAGCGGGCGTAGACCGAAGCAATCTCGTCATAGTTAAAGAGACGCTCTTCGACCTTACGCACCAATGCATCCTTCTCATAGATAGAGAAGTTGTCACGAGCGCGCACCTGTACCTGAGCAAAATCAGGTTCAACCGCAGGGAAGAAGCTCACACCATTCCCAAAGGAACCATACAGGTTAAACGCGGCAAAGAGCATGAACACTGCCGCAATCAATGTCGTGATCGGTCGCAGAATGGCCCAGTGCAAAACGCGCACGTAGAAGCCGGTCCAGCCCCCCATATCACGCGGATCACCCCATTCGGCAGAATGAAGCGCGAGCTTGTCCTTTTTGGACTGCGGTGGACGTTTACCGATGACGCCGCCAACGACTGGAATGAAAATCAACGCCATAAAGAGCGACGCGGTCAGCGTCAGGATCACTGTGATCGGCAGATACTTCATGAACTGACCAACCACGCCATTCCAAAAGAGGAGCGGGAAGAACACGCTAAGCGTCGTGGCCGCCGAAGCGATGATTGGCCAAGCCATACGCTTTGCCGCCGCGGAATACGCTTCTTTGGGAGAGTATCCATCCTGAAGCCTACGGTCCGCATATTCGGTGGTTACAATCGCACCATCCACGAGCATGCCAACAACAAGGATCAAAGCAAAGAGCACAACGATGTTCATCGTGTATCCCATGATCCAAATAGCCGCCACACCAGCAAGGAACGCGCCAGGAATGGAAAGGCCAACAAGGATTGCAGAGCGAATACCAAGCGACCAGACCACTACGATCATCACAAGGATAATCGCGGCAATAACGTTTGCTTCAAGATCGCTGAGCATGGATTTCACCTGCTCGCTCTCGTCCTGCATATAGCGAACGGTTACGCTCTCAGGCCATTCTTTTGACGCTTCATCAACAAGTGCGCGCACTTCTTCGACGGTTTCAATGATGTTCGAGCCAGAACGTTTTTTGACCTCAAGTGCGAGCGCAGGCTGTCCATTGATCCGCGCAAAGCCGCTTGGGTCCTCGAACGTGCGGCGCACTGTGGCCACATCTGCAAACGTGACAACGGTATCGCCGCGAACCTTCACAGGCAGCGCCATAACGTCAGTGATGTCCTCGATGAGACCGGGCACCTTGAGCACAATACGGCCCGCACCGTTTTCAATCGCACCTGCTGCGATGAGACTGTTGTTACGGCTGATTTGGCCGATCAATTCTTCAAACGAAATGCCATAGGTTTCGAACGCTGTCGGCTCGATCAGCACTTCAAGAAGCTCAACGCGCTCGCCGCCAATATCAACCTCAAGAACGCCCTCAAGTCCTTCGAACTTGTCCTTCAGGTCATTCGCGATCTTGTTCAGCGTCCGCTCTGGCACCGGACCCGAAAGGATCGCAGTCAAGATCGGGAAAAGTGCAGTGTTGATTTCGGTTACGGTCGGATCAGTCGCATCTTTCGGGAGATCGTTTTTGGCCCGATCCACTGCATCACGCACGTTCTTAAGCGCTTCTTCAGAGTCAAAGCCGGCTTCAAACTCCAGCTGAACGCTGGCGTGACCTTCGCTACCCGTCCCAGTGAGCTTTTTCAGTCCGGAAATCGAGCTAAGTTCCGTCTCCAAAGGCTCGACGAGCAAACGTTCAGAGTCCTCTGGCGAAATGCCGTCAATCGAAGTTGATACATAGATGATCGGAATCGGCACTTCAGGCGCCGACTCTTTCGGGATCGACACATATGAAAGTGCGCCAACACCCAAAATCGCGATAAGCGTCAGAAAGACGACCCGTGTTCTACTAAATGCCGCGTCGATCAGCCCATTCATTGTGCTGCACCTTCTTCGCCAACAATTGGATTAACCGTTTCGCCATCATTTACAAAGGCTTGGCCGATGGTGATCAAATTGATGCTCTCAGGAAGACCCGAAACCCAGATCCCATCAGTCTGCGCTTGAACGATGCTCACCTCGTGGAACTCAACCTTGTTTTCAGCGCCAACGGCCTTCACCCCTAGGGTCCCTTCGGTGTCGAGGGAAAGGATCGCAGGCGACACAAAATGCGCCATCAACTCGCCGGTCGAAATCTTGACCTGAGCGGAAACACCGGCAGGAATTGCGCCGTCTTCGTTGGCAATCTCAATCTCGGCCTCAAAGGTGCGCGTCGAAGAATCGGCGCTGCTCCCGATAAAATTGACACGGCCTTCAACTTCTTCGCCTGTGATCAGGCTCACCTTTGCAAGTTGATCTACTTTGATCTGCGAACGCGCCTGCTGCGGAACTTGAATGGTTACAGTAAGCGGCATGTTATCGACGACGCGCGCAACCTGCGTCCCTGCCGAAACAAATTCACCTGCATTGATGTCCAGCTCTTCAAGGCGGCCAGCAAATGGTGCCTTCACCTCAGCATTTGCCACTGCATCCTCGGCAGAAACGAGGTTCGCCTCGGCAGAGGCGAGCGACGCCTTCGCCGCCGTAACGCGATCTGCGGTCGCAATGCCGCGCTGCTGGAGTTCCAATGCGTTGTCGTACTCACGCTGCGCTTGAACGAGGCTTTCCTGAGCACGGGTCAAGTTCGCACGAGCGGTCGTCGTATCAAACCGAGCAATAACTTGATCACGCTCGACCATCTCACCTTTGCTGACGAGCACCTCCTCAATGTCACCAGAGGTTCCAACGCGCAGCGCGGTATCGCGATCGGGGACGGCTTGACCCTCGGCCGTAAAAACTTCAGGCACAAGCGAAGCTGTCGAGCCTTGCATCGCCACGCTGACAAGCGTCACGTCAACCGCTGCCTTCTCGGGCGCGGCCTCGGTCGCAGGTGCAATAAAACCGCTACCCATCCAGCCTACAATAGCGAGCGTCAAACCACTTGCGAGCCACTTGGAACGTGACGCACCTTTGTCTGTATCAAAGATGAGCACCTGAGGCTGTTCGTCCGTCTTAGTCATTCTTCTTATCTCCCCGCTCAGAGCCATCCGCTCTGGCATCTTTATGCGCCGTACATGCGCAAATCGTTAAAAGAGCGCGGTCCACACTCTCTATCAGTCCAATGTAAAAATCTTTAAAACCGCTGAGCCGTTCTCGAATTTCCGGCCGAGCCATCGGCACCAATTCAAGCGTCTCACCAATTTCACGCTCCGCCAGCTCCGCTCGCGTCTTTACGCCTCGGAGCATGTTTGCGTGCGCGTCTTCTGCCACGATGAAATAATCACCGCGCTTGCCATGCAATCCCATCCTGCGGATCAGGCCCCTTTCCTCAAGCAATCGGACCGAAGCGCTCACGCTGCCGCGACTGACTTCGAGCTGAGTTGCAAGGTCTCCAAAACTGATTGGCTGGGCATCGAAAATCAAAACGCCTAGGACTCGCCCCGCGATGCGTGGCAAGTTTTCTCGTTGCGCAATCATTCCCATTTTTTCGACGAAATCCTCACGCGCGGCGCGAACTCCATCATCTATAGCCGTCATTGGGCCAGTCCCGTTCTGTTTGGAGGTCGATATAGATGCTGCAAGCGCAAAGTCCAGTGCGTTCAGTCAAAACTGAACAATAATGTGTAAATTGGCAAAATAACGTGGCGTAACGACCACTTAGCAACAGCCAATACAGCCAAGAGTCAAAATTTTCACGAATTACGAGCTTAAAATTGTGAACAATTTTACAAAAAAATTATGTTAGCGTCACAACTTGCGCTTAACTTCACAAAAACTCGTGTAATAACACTTTTGTGACGAAGGGGAGATCGTCAAAGATATTTCAAGTGGGGAGGTTACCCGATGACCGAAAAGACCTATGCACCGAGCGCTGCGTTTTCAGCTGGGGCTCATGTCG
>JAYPUF010000078.1:0-10734 GCA_038133925.1 Marivivens sp.
CCCCTATTTGGATATCGGCAGGCTGGAATGCTTTGACCATTCAGTCAAATATTTGCTTCAACTCTTGTCTATTTCCCGAACGTCACAGCTTTGCGACAACCGCCGCCTGATCGCTTCTTCTGCAAAGCGCCTTAATATCAAGCTCCGAGCAAAGGCTCTTGACCGGATCACCGCCATTCGGCATCACCGCGCCATGCTAATTTACAAGATATTCCGCGCCGGCGAATGGTCCGAGCTTCAGTCTAAAGGCGAAACTTTGGGTGCCCCGATCGATGTGATCGATGGCTACATCCACTTTTCCACTGCTGACCAAGTCAAAGAGACCGCGGCCAAGCACTTTGTTGGTGAAGAAGGGCTCGTTTTGCTTGGGCTTGAGAGCGATGACTTAGCTCCGCTCAAGTGGGAGCCGTCGCGCGGCGGCGCTCTCTTTCCGCACCTTTATCGCCCCATCCGCCTTGGCGATGTGCTCTGGAGTAAAGATCTCCCGCTCATCGATGGCACGCACCAGTTTCCGGAGATGTCATGAAGCTTCTAGAACAGTTTGGCATGGTCGCGCTACGCAGCATTGACCCTGAAGTTTCACATGGCCTCGCTATTCGAGCGCTTCAACTTGGAATGGGGCCGAGCAGCGGACCATTTGTAAGCTCACGTTTGAAAACCTCAATTGCAGGACTGAATTTGCCCAATCCTGTGGGATTGGCAGCAGGTTTTGACAAGAATGCGACTGCGCTTTACCCACTCGCCAAATGTGGTTTTGGCTTTATCGAAGTTGGAGCAGCGACACCTCGCCCTCAGCCCGGAAACCCAAAGCCGCGACTCTTTCGCTTGACCGAGGACAAAGCCGCGATCAACCGTTTCGGCTTCAATAATGATGGAATGGACGCAATCGCAGAGCGCCTCGCTCGTCGCCCGAGAAGCGGTGTCATCGGTTTGAACCTAGGCGCAAACAAAGACAGCGAAGATAGAGCCTCAGATTTTGCCAAAGTACTGACCCGTTGCGGCCAACATATCGACTTTGCGACCGTCAACGTTTCCTCTCCGAACACTGAGAAGCTCCGCGACTTACAAGGCAAAGCCGCGCTCTCTGCGTTGCTCGGCGGCGTGATGGACGCGAACGCTGGCCTTGCACGTCCGATCCCGATCTTCTTGAAAATCGCACCTGATTTGACTGAAGCAGAAATCGCTGACGTGGCAGAAGTTGCCAATACTTCGGGTGTTTCAGCTGTCATCGCAACAAACACCACACTTTCTCGTGAAGGTTTGAAAAGTGCAGACAAAGATCAAATGGGTGGCCTTTCGGGTGCTCCATTGTTCGAAAAGTCCACTCGTGTACTCGCGCGTCTTTCGGCGCTTTGCAGTGTGCCACTCATTGGCGTGGGCGGGATCGGCAGTGCCGAGCAAGCATATCAAAAGATCCTTGCTGGGGCCTCAGTCGTTCAGCTTTATACCGCTCTCGTCTATGGCGGCATTAGTTTGGTTGACGAAATCACCCGTGGCCTTGATCAACTTCTTGCGCGCGATGGCTATGCCAATGTGGCGGACGCCGTCGGCAAAGGTCGTGATAAATGGCTGTGATCATCTGGCACAATCCACGCTGTTCGAAGTCCCGCCAGACCTTGGCGCTTCTTGAGGACAAGGGCGCAGAGGTCGTGCAACGGCTTTATCTTGATAAACCGCCCAGCAAAGCGGAACTGACCGAGGCGCTTGAGCTTTTGGGCAAATCGCCCTCCAACCTTGTTCGCAAAGGTGAGGCAATTTTCAAAGACCTCGGCCTTCAGAATGCGACCGATTCCGCGTTACTTGATGCGATGGTTCAAAACCCAAAGCTCATCGAACGCCCGATTGTATTTGCCAATGGCAAAGCTGCGCTCGGCCGTCCGCCTGAGGCGGTTCTGGAAATTCTCTAGGCCGCCGCTCTCTCTAGCGCGGGGTAACGCGAACCAAGCGTAATCCCACGGACAATCCAACTAAATATCAACGACATCCAAAGTCCGTGATTGCCAAACGCAGCCATAAGTGGGATCGCCGCGACCAAGTAAAGCCCGAATGACAAGAGCATCATATTGCGCATGTCTCGGCTCCGCGTGGCGCCGATGAATATACCGTCGAGCATCCACGCAGGTAACCCAAGCACCGTTCCCAAGATCATGTAGGGCAAAAAGACGCGCGCTTCGGCCCTCACATCCGGAGCAGTAGTCAGCAAATCGATGATCAGTCCGCCAAAAACTGCGAAGCACAGAGCCAACAGAATTGCGGCTATCATGCCTTGCAAAGACGTCATGAGAGCAGCGCGCCGAAGTCCAGACCGGTCTCTTCGGCCAAGCGCCTGTCCGACAAGAGTTTCTGACGAGAACGCAAACCCGTCGAGAGCAAAGGCGACGAGGCTAATAAACTGGATCAGCACCTGATTGGCTGCAAGTTCTAGGTTCCCGAACCCCGCTCCCCAGAACATAAAGGTGACTACAACAGTTTGGAGCGCAACTGTCCTAATCAAGATGTCGCCATTGACCGAAATCATCCGTTTGATCCGAACAGGATCTAGGATCGCAGGCAATCCCAATCGCTCTAGCCCCTTACGGCAGAGCCAAAGCCCAAGTGCGAGGCCCGTCCATTCCGCAAGGAACGTTGCGAGGGCCACACCTTCGACGCCCCACCCCAACCCCAGTACAAAAGCAACATCAAGTACTATGTTGAGGCCGTTCATCCAAAGCTGAAGTGCAAGCACCGCCCCCGATCGTTCATGAGCGATCAGCCAGCCGGTCACCGCATATAGTGCGATTGTTGCAGGCGCAGACCAAACTCGGATCTTCATATATCCACGGGCAAGGGCTTCGACTTCGGGGGTCGCAGGAGAAAGCCAAAAGGCCCCGAGAAACAAGGGCCATTGAAGTAAGATCACCGCAAGACCGAACCCAAAGCCAACAAGCAATCCACGCTGAAGAAGTGCAGCAACTTCAGAATTATCTTCCGCGCCCAAGGCCTGACTTGTCATGCCTGTCGTGCCCATTCGGAGGAACCCGCAGATCCAATACACGCTCGATAAGATCAAAGCGCCGATTGCCACTGCACCGATCGGTTCGGCAGCACCGAGTTGGCCGACAACACCTGTATCGACGAGTCCCAAAAGCGGCACCGTTGCATTCGAGATCACAATCGGAATGGCAATGGCCAAAATCCGTTTGTGTGTGAGCGCTTTACTCATCGCGTGTCGGCATCAAGAAATGTCCAGATGCCTGAGCAAAGAGACGGCTACGGTTGTCCTGCCATGCTTCAACGTGCACCGAGGCATAACGGCGACCAGAGCGGTTTACGCGCGCACGCGCATAGGCATCACGCGGAAGTCCAGAGCGAAGATAATCCACTGTAAAATCGATGGTCTTAGGAAGCTTGAATGGAGCTTCGGCAAAGCGGACATCGGCATTTTCCGGTTTTTCCATATCTTCCCATAAAAGACCCCAACTCAGCTCGATAATCGCGGCAATCTCAAGAAATGCGGCTGTCGCTCCGCCGTGGATTGCTTGTAGCATGGGATTGCCGATCAGGTCCTCTTTGAAGGGCATAATGGCTGTGAGCTCATCGCCGCGACGGTCAAACTCAACGCCAAGAAAACTGATGTACGGCACCTGACCGATAAGGCGTTGCAGGGCTTCGTCACGGCGCTTTTTTACGATTTGGACGGGTTCAACTGGGCGTCTCATGCGTTGCTTCCTTTCGCACGCTCAAGCGTGAAGGCACCAGTCGCCGTTGCCACAGGGCGCGAGGTATCCTCGTCCGTGGTTGTGGCGCGCACAAAGGCAACCGTTCTGGTCGCGTGATAACAGTGTGCTGTCGTCACCAATTTTTGGCCCGGCGTTGCGGAACGCATATAGTCAATTCTCAAATCCAAAGTTGCAGTTGCGATGGGGGCTGTCGGATGCGCCATCACAGCGGCACCACAGCACGTATCCATCAGCGCCGAAACAGCACCCCCATGGATGACCCCCGTTTCAGGATCGCCGACCAGTTTGGGGTCATATGGCATCTCGATACAGGCTGTTCCTTCCCCCAATTCGGAAAGGTTCATGCCCAAGGTCCTTGAGTGCGGAATAGCCTCGATAAACTGCCGTGCTATCTTTTGGCGCACCTCTGATGAAACGCTTTGCTCAGTATTCGTCATTTCGTTACTCCTTATGGCAGTTTTGTCCTGCACATTCGCAACGAGCAAGCCCAAATAGACGCCCCCGAAACGGTTGCGTCCTCAGACGTAAAAAAGTTAAATTTGGCCAAAGGGGAGAGGTCAGAATGCCAAATCAGCGCTTGAGCTTCAAAGAAATGTGCGCCCGTTTTGACGTAACGCCTCGGACGCTGCGTTATTATGAGTACATTGAACTTCTTAACCCAGAGAAAGAAGGGCGCTCGCGATTTTACAATTCACGTGAACTCGCTCGTATGACTTTGATTCTGCGTGGACGTAAATTTGGCTTTAGCCTCGAAGAAATCCGCCAATGGCTTTTGATCTACGATCAGATGGGCACCGAAGCACAGTACCGCACCTTTATAGATGAAGCCACAAGTAAGCTGGCTGATCTGATCGAACAACGTCGCCAACTCGACGAGACGATTAATGATCTTGAAGCATTGCGTGAGACCACGAGAAAGCTTCTTCCCACCGAATAAGAAAGTGACCTTTGGTCATTCCCTTTCCTGACGCCACGTTACGTTTACGTTAACGTCATGTGTGCTTGTATGCTCTCGCCACGATACGCATGTTCGCAACTCGAACCGACATGCGCCGAGGGGAGAGAATGACCGAGACTCAACTGACAATTCGCGAGATGTGCGACGCCTACGATGTTACACCTCGTACACTTCGTTTCTACGAGGCCAAGGAACTGTTGTTCCCTGAACGTCGGGGCCAGCAGCGCCTCTTCACAAAGCGCGACCAAGCCCGATTGAAACTGATCCTCCGTGGCAAGCGATTTGGGTTTAGCCTCGAGGAAATTCGTCAGCTTCTAGACCTCTACTACGTGGGGGACCAACAGCGCACCCAGCTAGAGCGCACGCAAGAACTGGCGCGCAAGCATTTGGCCGACATGCAAGCCCAGCGCGATGAGCTGCAAATCGCGATTGAAGAGCTCAAGGAACAAATGACTTGGGGTGCCAAGCGCCTTGCAGAGCTTGAAAAAATTGAAGCGCAAAAAATTTAATTAGGGAGAGAAAAATGCCGGTTTTCACCGCTCCAACCAAAGACATTCAGTTTGTCCTTCATGACCTTTTCAAGGTAAGCGAACAGACTATTCCGGGCTTTGATGAACTCGATCGCGATTTCACGGGCGCGGTTCTAGATGAAGCAGGAAAGATCGCGTCCGATGTTCTTGCGCCGCTCAATGTCGTTGGCGACAAAGAAGGTTGCCACTTTGAAAACGGTGTCGTGCGCACGCCGAAAGGCTTTATAGAGGCCTTCGACCAAATGAAAGAAGGCGGCTGGACTGCGCTTGATTGTGATCCCGAGTATGGCGGTCAGGGTCTACCCTATCTGATGGGCACTGCAGTCGGGGAAATCTTCGTTGCGGCCAATATGGCGTTCAACATGTATCAAGGCCTGACCCACGGCGCTTATTCGGCCATTCACGCCCACGGTTCGGACGAGCAGAAGGCAAAGTTCCTGCCCAAGATGGTGACTTGCGAATGGACAGGTACGATGAACCTGACTGAGCCGCATTGCGGCACCGATCTAGGCCTCATGCGCACCAAGGCAGAACCGCAGGCCGATGGCAGCTACAAGATCACCGGCCAGAAAATCTTTATCTCGGCGGGCGATCATGACCTCGCGGGAAATATCATCCACCTTGTGCTCGCCAAAATCGTTGGCGGACCCGAAGGGATCAAGGGCGTCTCGCTCTTTATCGTTCCCAAATTAATGGTGAACGAAGATGGTAGCCTTGGTGACCGTAATGCTGTCTCGGTCGGCAAGATCGAAGAAAAAATGGGCATCCACGGGAACGCGACTTGTGTCATGAACTATGACGGAGCAACCGGCTATCTCTTGGGCGAAGAGCACAAGGGGATGCGCGCGATGTTCACAATGATGAACGAAGCCCGTCTCGGCGTTGGCCTTCAAGGCTATGCACAGGCCGAAGCCGCTTATCAGAACGCTGTTGCATACGCCAAAGACCGACTTCAGGGACGCGCTGTTACCGGTGCCGCTAACCCTGACGGTCCTGCCGACCCCCTGATCGTTCATCCCGACATCCGCCGCAATCTGATGGACCAAAAGTCGTTCATCGAAGGGGCACGCGCGTTCACCTATTGGGGCGCTATGCTTATTGATCAGGCACACCGCTCTGGCGACAAAGCAGCCGAAGGCCTCGTCTCGCTGCTTACACCTGTCATCAAAGGCTTCCAGACGGATAAAGGCTTTGAGATGGCCGTTCAGGCACAACAGGTCTATGGCGGTCATGGCTACATCGAAGAATGGGGCATGTCCCAGTTTGCGCGCGATGCACGAATTGCGATGATCTATGAAGGCGCGAATGGCGTTCAGGCGCTCGACCTTGTGGGCCGCAAGCTCGCTCAGGACGGCGGCAAACACGTCATGGCGTTCTTCGAGTTGATCAAAGGTTTCATCAAGGAAAACGAAAGCAACGAGGCTCTCAAGAAGGACTTCCTTGATCCACTCAAGGAAGCCTCCAAGGCGCTTCAAGCCGCTGCGATGTATTTCATGCAAAATGGCATGAAGAACCCGAACCACGCGCTCGCTGGTTCTTATGATTTCATGCATCTTACGGGGCACGTTTGTTTTGGCCTGATGTGGGCCAAGATGGCCAAAGCGTCGATGGAGGCACTTGAAGGCGGCGCTGCGGACAAGGCGTTCTATGAAACCAAGCTCACCACTGGCCGCTACTACATGCAGCGCCAGCTCCCCGCTGTTACTATGCACCTTGGCCGAATTCAGTCTGGTGCCGATAGTGTCATGGCGCTTTCAGCCGAGAGCTTCTAAGTTTCAGGAACGTAAACAAAAAAGAGACAAAGAGAATGCCAAAACGCTTTCGCCTGACCCGCCGTTTTCCCGTCGCTATGACCGAAGATGGCTATCGCAAGCTCAAGCGGTTTGCGCAAGAAGCGGGGCTCGACGAGGGCGAGGCACTCTCTTTCCTTTTTGAAAACTTCGACGCGATCATGGATCAAGAGATGCTTGGCCAAAGATTGCGTCGGTTCAACTCGGAACTCGAAGATAGAAAGCGCTGATCTTGGCGTTTTTCCACAACCAATAAGGGCAAAGCGAATGACGATCGAACTCTATTGTTTTGGTGAAAGCGGCCACTCCTACAAAGCGGCTTTGATGCTTGAACTTTGCGGTCTCGATTGGACGCCGCGCTTTGTTGATTTCTTTGCAGGCGAAGGCCGCAGCCCCGCATTTCGCGAAGTGAACGAAATGGGCGAATGCCCTGTCTTTGTGGATGGCGACACCAAGATCACTCAGTCTGGTGTCATTCTACAGCACCTTGTTGAAATGACAGGCAAGTTTGGTCCGCAGACCAAAGAAGAAGAGCGCGAAGTTCTACGTTGGATTTTGTGGGATAACCATAAACTTTCGTCCCAAGCGGGCATGCTTAGATTCTTGATGAATTTCTTGCCCGAAGATAAGCGGCCTCAGGATGTGATCGCCTTCACAGCGGGCCGCGTCAAGGCCGCCTACGCAGTGCTCGACGCACATCTTGCAAACCGCGACTGGATCGCAGCGGATCGTCCAACTATCGCCGATTTCACCTGCTGCGCGTACCTCTTCTATCCCGAAGAGTTCAACTTCAATCGTAGTGATTACCCCAATATCGACCGCTGGCTGAACCGCATCGCGTCCCTGCCCGGTTGGAAACACCCATATGATTTGATGCCCCGTGCATTCCGCGGCGCTTGAGGAGGACCGAGATGACTGAAGCTTATATTTATGACGCCGTGCGCACACCGCGCGGGAAAGGGCGTGCAGATGGGAGCCTACACGAGCTGACCAGCGTCCGCCTTTCGGCTCAGGTTCTCAACGCCCTAAAAGAGCGCAACGGCCTTGAGGGACACGCAGTAGAGGACGTGATTTGGGGCAACGTGACCCAAGTCGGGGAACAAGGCGGCTGTCTGGCCCGTTCGGCAGTTCTTGCCTCGGACCTTGATCAAGCAATCCCAGGCCTTGCCATCAACCGTTTCTGTGCATCGGGCATGGAAGCCGTAAACCTCGCGGCGAACCAGATTAAGGGCGGCGCAGGTTCGGCCTATATCGCAGGCGGTGTCGAGATGATGAGCCGTGTGGCAATGGGTTCAGACGGCGCAGCAATTGCGGTTGATCCGACCCTTTCGATGGAGACCTATTTCGTCCCCCAAGGCATCTCTGCCGATATCATCGCCACCGAATATGGCTTTACCCGCGATCAAGCTGACGCTCTTGCTGTTGAATCACAAAAGCGAGCAAAGGCCGCTTGGGATGACAACCGTTTCGCCAAGTCGGTCATTACCGTGCGCGACCAGAACGGCCTCACCATTCTCGACAACGACGAATTCATGCGCCCTGGCACTGACATGCAGGCACTTGGCGCACTCAAGGCATCATTCAAAGACATGGGCGAGGTCATGCCCGGTTTTGATGCCGTAGCGCTTATGAAATACCCACACCTTGAGCGGATCAACCACATCCACCACGCAGGTAACTCGTCTGGCATCGTAGACGGCTCGGCAGGCATCCTCATCGGCAACAAAGAATTTGGAGAGAAGTGGGGCCTCAAGCCACGCGCACGGATCAAGGCGACCGCAAAGATCGGCACAGACCCGACGATCATGCTCACAGGCCCCGTGCCCGTCACCGAAAAAATCCTTCGCGATAACGGTATGTCGATCAACGACATCGACCTTTTCGAGGTAAACGAAGCCTTTGCCTCCGTGGTCCTGCGCTTCATGCAGGCTTTTGATGTCGATGACAGCAAGGTCAACGTGAACGGTGGTTCGATCGCGATGGGCCACCCTCTCGGTGCAACAGGCGCGATCATCATCGGCACCCTTCTCGACGAGCTGGAGCGTTCGGGCAAAGGCGTTGGACTTGCCACGCTCTGCATCGCGTCCGGCATGGGCGCTGCAACCATAATTGAACTCGTCTGAGGGAGGACACAGTCATGACCGATTTCACTATGGCCGTTGACCAAGACGGCGTTGCAGTCATCACTTGGGATGTTCAAGGCAAGTCCATGAACGTGCTGAGCCTTGAGGGGCTCGCCGAACTTGATGCTCTGATCGATCAGGCGCATGCGGACGAAGCTGTCAAAGGTATCGTCATCACCTCGGGCAAAGACACATTCGCGGGCGGAATGGACCTCAATATCATTGCCAAGATGCGTGACAGCTTGGGCGATGATCCTGCCAAGGGTCTTTTCGAAGGCACGATGAAGATGCACGGCATCCTGCGCAAAATCGAACTTGGCGGGATGGATTTCAAAACCAAAAAGGGCGGCAAACCGACCGCTGCGGCGCTTCCTGGCACAGCGCTCGGCATCGGGCTGGAGCTTCCGCTTTCGACCCACCGCATAATTGCGGCTGACAATTCCAAGGCCAAGATCGGCCTTCCCGAGATCATGGTCGGCATCTTTCCGGGCGCCGGCGGCACGACGCGACTTGTTCGCAAAATGGGCGCAATGGCGGCCTCGCCTCTCCTGCTCGAAGGCAAGCTGAACGACCCCGCTAAGGCCAAAGCCGCTGGTGTGATCGACGAAGTTGTCCCAGCAGAACAGCTTTTGGCCCGCGCCAAGGAATGGGTGCTTGCCGCCACCGATGCGGACATCATCAAGCCTTGGGACCAAAAGGGATACAAGATGCCCGGCGGCGCACCCTATCACCCTGCGGGCTTCATGACTTTTGTCGGCGCTTCTGCCATGGTGAACGGGAAGACTAAGGGCGTGTACCCCGCGGCCAAAGCGCTCCTTTCGGCCGTCTATGAAGGGGCGATGGTGCCTTTCGACACCGCACTAAAGATCGAAGCGCGTTGGTTTACAAACGTTTTGATGAACCCGTCCTCAAGTGCAATGATCCGCTCGCTCTTCATCAACAAGGAAAAGCTGGAAAAAGGTGCGAACCGTCCCGAAGTCGGGGACCAGCGCGTTCAAAAAGTCGGCGTCATCGGCGCGGGCATGATGGGTGCGGGTATCGCATTGGTTTCGGCGCTGGCGGGGATCAAGGTTGTACTGATCGACGCGACCCAAGAGGCGGCGGATCGCGGCAAGAGCTATACCGAAGCTCACATGGATAAGGGCATCGCGCGCCGCAAATCCACGCCTGAGAAGAAAGAACAGGTTCTGAGCCTAATCAACGCGACCACCGATTACGACGCGCTTAGGGGATGTGATCTTATCGTAGAAGCGGTCTTTGAAGACCCGAGCATCAAAGCCGAAGTGACGAAAAAGGTCGAAGCTATCGTGGGCGAAGACTGCATCTTTGCGACCAACACCTCGACACTTCCCATTACGATGCTGTCCAAGGCATCGAGCCGCCCCGAACGGTTCATCGGCATCCACTTCTTTAGCCCCGTGGACAAGATGATGTTGGTCGAGATTATCAAGGGCAAGGCAACAGGTGATCATGCGGTCGCAAAGGCGCTCGACTATGTCCGCCAGATCCGAAAGACCCCGATCGTGGTCAATGACGCACGCTTCTTCTATGCGAACCGCTGCATCATCCCCTATATCAACGAGGGTATCCGCATGGTCAAAGAGGGCGTAGAGC
>JAYPUF010000079.1:0-10668 GCA_038133925.1 Marivivens sp.
AACAGCCGCGTTTTGGTCCAATACACATCGCCAATGAATTTGGGTAATGGCGGAGACGAAGGGATTCGAACCCTCGAGACGGTTACCCGCCTACTCCCTTAGCAGGGGAGCGCCTTCGACCACTCGGCCACGTCTCCGCCGTTGCGTTTATCGGTCAGACTTCGGGAAAACAAGGCGAAAATTTTTCTAAACGTGAGTTTGTTTGTCTTCGCAAACGCGCGTTCAAAAAATCTTGGCAAAGCGATCCGCAGCAAAGCACGAGAGATCAATCGATGCCGCGCGACCCGAGACCAAATCGGCAACGAGTTCCGCAGTCCCAACGGATTGTGTGAGCCCCAAATGCCCATGTCCAAAGGCATAAATGACAGTTGATGCTGAGGGAGCTTTGGAAATGACTGGCCTACAGTCGGGCGTCGAGGGGCGAAAACCCATCCATTGACTGCCACCCTCGGTATTGAGCATTGGCAAGAACTTCTTAGCTTTGAGCAGCATCGCATCTGCCCGCTTCATATTGGCAGGTAGCTCCAAGCCGCCCAGCTCTACAGCACCGCCGACTCTGATACCTGGGCCGGATCGGCCCACAACGAATCCATGATCCGCAAATGTCAGAAATGTTTGAAGCTCAAATGCTCCCTCGGGCAAAGTGGTATTGTACCCTCGCTCCGTTTCAAGCGGGATATTATCTCCGAGCGTTTTCGCCAATCGATGCGAGAACGCCCCTGCTGCGAGAACCACGCGATCACAGTGCCGTTCCCCTTGGGCCGTCACGACCACGGCGCCATCTTCGGAGGCGCGAAGACTTTGCACGTTGCTAATTTCGATCTGGCCGCCCTGCTTCACGAAAAGATCGGCGAGTGTTTCTACCCAAATCTTTGGATCAAAGACATTTATCCAGCTGGGCGTGAATACTCCGTACTTGAAATTGGGCGCGAGGCCAGATTGGCGTTCGCTGAGAGCATCGCGACCCTCAAGTCTCTCATGCTTGACGCCATACTTTTCGGCCAAACCCCAAAACGGCAAACTCTCGCGATAGGTTTTTTCGCTGTCATAGACATCGATTTGGCCTTCACGGTGAAGGTGTTTTTCCAGCGCATATCGCTGAACTAGTGCCTCCAGTGAATTGCTCGAATGCGCCATAAGAGCACCATGGGCCGCAACAGTCGGCTCAAGTTGGTCGCGCCAGCTGGCGCGCCAGAAACGAACCAGCCACGGGGCTAACTTAGGGGCGTACTTAGGCGGAATGGAAAGCGGCCCGAGAGGATCAAGAAGCCATTTGGGCGCTTTGAACATTATGCCAGGTGTAGCGACTGGAATAATCCCTGGGAAAGCAAATGCACCAGCATTGCCTTGGGACGCACCAGCGACCACGCCTTCGCGATCTAGAATTGTGACATCATGCCCTTCGCGGAGCAGTGTCAAAGCAGAAGTTACGCCGATTACACCCGCGCCGATGACAATCACTTTCATGTGTCTCTCCTAAATCTTACGCGGAAGAGAACCGTTTTCCGCAGCCGTTGTCGAGCGCTCTCTTGCATCGCGCAATATGAGAACATAAAGTGAACATATGCACGACGTCGTATTGCCTCGTATTGGAACTCTTTCACTTTGGCGCAGGCACGCCAAACGCTTGATGTACGATCGGGTCCACCCTGAAGAGGTCCAGTGGCGTATCGACGAAGACCCAGTGGTCGATAACGAATTGCCACCCGCACCAGCGATGTTCCGACTTCGGGTCAGCGAGCGTTTTTTAGAACTAAGCGGACGCGCCATTTGGCACAGCTCGCCCGAACGTTTTGCGCTCCTTTATGAGTTACTATGGAAATTACGGTTATCACCCAAACTCGCCTCGGATGAGAGTGATACTTGCGTTGCAGCGTTGGTCGCCATGGAGCAAGCGGTCGAGCATCAAAAACAACTGATCCGGAAACAACTTCGCTTTGAAGATCGAGGCGGGTGGCTTGTTGCAGAAATCTCGCCCAAGCATCCGGTTTTAGAGGCTCTCGGACCAAGCCTTGCTTCGCGATACAACTCTTTTGACTGGGTCATTTATGCGCCAACAATCACCCTTAGACACCGAGATGGCGATTTGAAATTAGGCGCAGGTGTCGGTGAGATCGTAAAGCGGAAAAATTCGGAAAAGCAAAACCTAACCCCGCTCTTGCCGGGGCTTGAAGATCACGCACCAACTTGCGGCGGTTTGAGCAGTTCTACACCGTTGATCTTCCAGCCCTGAGGAAGGTGGATCATTTGGTACTCCAAGATGTGAAGAACTCCAGTTAGATCTCGGATCATCACCTTTTGAAGAATAATGTCGCCGCCTTGAAACTCGCGCCGATCAAGAAACCGAGCCTCGCTGTTGTCCCAAACCATCGGATAACCGTATTCGACCATTTGTCCAAAATTTGAAGGAGTCTGGAACATCCCTTGGATCATAGGGCTCGCGAAGGAGTACGCACGCTCTACGTTGCGAGAGGTAAAAGCATCAAGCTGGCTCTGAATGATATCTGTGACGTCCTCGTTTACCTGCGCAAAAAGTGGCGCTGCAATGACGAGCATCACGAATGATGAAAACGCGCGCATGATCAATCCTCCCTGAAAAGGAGCTAGATCAGATCTGCCTCATGTCAATTTAGGACAGAAGCGAAGGCGCGGCGGAGGTGCGCAATTGCATCTAGGTCAATAATCTTGCCATGGGCCACGATGATCTTGTGCGGGCGCCAATGTATCATGCGCACAACTGCATTTTTCAGCAATTCCTCGTTCCCTCGGAATGTGGCGCGCATGTCGGGGGGCATTTTACCATTAGGAGCCGCCAAACCAACGATGCGCACAACAATACGCATAAGAAATGGTAGTTTGTGCGGCTCAAAGTTCTCGATCAGGTCAGTCAAAATGAGGGTTTTTGAAGCATCGTGGAAGAAAACAGCCTCGCGATGAACTTTGCTTCCCTCTACGATCATTTGTGAGATTTCACCGTGCCATGGTTCTTCTGCGCCTTGGCTCAGATGGACGTCTACTTTGATGTCTAGACCGTGCTTTTTCGCTCGCTCTTCAACACCTGGAGCCGCATAGATTAACGCATCTGGAAAACGCGCTTTCCACTCGTTGACATAGGCATAGTGGATCCAATTTGGCGCTATGAGTGCGATGACGGGGCCAACAGCCTCTACTGTCGCAGCAAGTTCGTCAGTTAGTCGAATGGGAGAATGCACCCAAACAGAGCCATTCTCGAGCCGAACAATGGTCATCCGCGTCGAAAAGGGAAGTTTGTAAAAACTTATTGCAGGGCCGTCCACGATCCAGATGTTTGGACCGACGGCTTTGAGCGTATCTAAGGGCTCGTACGTAACACACATGGCAGAACCGTAGCCCTGCCATGTAACAACTTCAAGTGGATTAGCCTACAAGTTTACCCGCAAGACCATCTTCGATCAGCTGGATACTCTCCTCGATGCCGTAGAGAGCGATGAAACCGCCGAAACGCGGCCCCTGTTCGGCACCCAGCAGCACTTCGTAGAGGCAAGAGAACCATGCGCGAAGCGGCTCGAAACCGTGGTTCTTACCGATGGCGAAAACGATGGACTGGAGGAACTCTTCGTCCTGCCAATTGACCGTCGGCAAAGGCTCGTCCGCGTTACCTGCATCGGCGTTCTTCTTGGCGATCGCCTCAAGCGCAACCTTTTCGTCACGCAGTGCAGCAACGAGGTTCTCAAGCGCAGCGCGTTCTTGATCGGTCGGCAAGCGGAACTTCTTCGTCGGTTTGACGAAGTCATTATAGTAACGCACGGCAAAGCCTGCGGCCTGATCCATGTCGGGGTTGCCCGCGGGCGTCGCCTCGGGCGCATAGCGCTGGATAAAGCCCCAAAGCTGATCCTTGTCCTCGGCCGCCGAAACCGACGCGAGATTGAGAAGCATCGAGAACGGCACCACCATCTTGGACGCGGGCACGTTGCCGTTGTGGATGTGGTAAACAGGGTTCGCGAGCTGACCAGCGATATCCTGTGTCGGATAGGCGCGCAGCTGCTGGTGATACTCATCCACCATTTTGGGGATGATATCAAAGTGCAGACGCTTTGCAGTCTTGGGCTTGAGGAACATGAAGTAAGACAGCGACTCGGTCGAGGCATAGGTCAGCCATTCGTCGATCGAGATACCGTTGCCTTTGGACTTGGAAATCTTCTCGCCGTTGGCATCTAGGAATAGCTCGTAGGTGAAGTGCTCGGGGGCCTTCATTTCGAGGATTTCACAAATGCGGTCATAGATCGGTGTGTTGGTCGAGTGGTCCTTGCCATACATTTCGAAGTCGACACCGAGCGCAGCCCAGCGCGCACCGAAGTCGGGCTTCCACTGGAGCTTGACGTTGCCGCCCGTGACGGGGAGCGTCCATTCCTTGCCGTCCTCGTCATCAAAGGTGATGGTGTAGTCGTCTTTGTTGACGGACTTCATCGGCACATAGAGAACACGGCCCGTTTCGGGGTGAATCGGAAGGAAGATTGAATAGGTCGATGCGCGTTCGTCGCGGAGCGATTTCAGCATCACCTTCATGATGTCTTCGTACTTATCGACAGCGCGCTTGAGCACTTCGTCAAACTGCCCCGACTTGTAGAATTCGGTGGCCGAGTAGAATTCATACTCAAACCCAAAAGTATCAAGGAAACGGCGAAGCATGGCGTTATTGTGGTGGCCAAAGCTCTCGTATTCTTCGAACGGATCAGGGACCGAAGTCAGCGGCTTTTGCTCGTTTGCCTTAAGCATCTCTTGGTTCGGCACGTTGCCCGGAACTTTGCGCATGCCATCAAGGTCATCCGAGAAACAGATCAGACGGGTCGGAATGTCCGAAATCGTCTCAAACGCACGGCGGATCATCGTCGTGCGGAGCACTTCGCCGAAGGTGCCGATATGAGGCAAACCCGACGGACCATAACCTGTTTCAAAAAGGACGTATCCCTTTTCGGGGGGCGCTTTTTCATAACGTTTAAGAACAGCGCGTGCTTCTTCAAAGGGCCAGGCCTTGCTCGTCATCGCTGCGTCACGAAGTTCGGACATTGTGTTCTCTCGCTATCTTGCTGACTACCCCCGTGGCAGTCTCAAGCGCACTCCCTATTGCGAGAGGGCTGAGACGTCAATAAATGAAGGGTATAGAAAAGGAGACGACCATGATCGAAGACGCCCCAATGACTGCTCAGGATGCGCTCGTCGCACTCATGATTGCCGTTTCCGTATCGGATCAGGACATCCGCACGTCGGAACTCATCAAGATCAACAATGCGGTGAACCACCTGCCGATTTTTGCCGAATATGACGAAGGCCGACTCCCGCGCATGTCGGAGCTGATTTTCGACTTGCTCGAACAAGAGGACGGCCTAGACGCGCTGTTCGGGCTTATCCGCGATGCGCTCCCAGAAAAACTGTTCGAAACAGCCTATGCGCTGTCTTGTGATGTTGCCGCGGCCGATGGTCTAATCGAAGGCTCCGAGGCGCGGATGCTAGAGGAAATCCGCCTTGAGCTCGACATCGACCGTTTGCATGCCGCTGCAATCGAACGCGGCGCTCGCGCCCGTCACATGACAGCCTAACGGGCAGACCAACGCCTTAATAAATCGTTCTGAAGTTGGCGCGCTCTGCCACTCCAAGCAGAGGCGCCTCTTGGAACCTCTTCCTGCGACTCTTTTGATATGAGCCGTGCGGACATATCAGCGGCAAAGGTCGCAAAGGCGAGTGGCGGTCGCCCTTGTTTCTCGACATATCCCGCAAGTGCAGAGACGAAATTCAACGTCCCTGTTTTTGCAATAACAGTTGCGGGCGGGTTTTGGATTGGGCTACCTTTTGCGTCCTTCACCCTTATATTTTTTAGAATTGGGCTCATGCGGTCATAGACGCCTGGGGCAGACAAAAGCTTGACCATATCCTCAGCACAAACGCGCGTTCGATCACCCAGTCCCGAATGATCGACAAAAGTGGGCCGCGTAGAGGTTCGCGCACGCACCCAATCGCGCATCACCTGAGCCGATGCGGCAAGGCTTTCGGGATGTTTCCCAAGCACCTTTGTCGAGGCCATCAGCCCCATGATCTCGGCCGTAATATTCGTTGAGAACTTGAGGCAGTCTTTCGAAACCTTCTCCAGTGTCTCGGATGAGTGTACAACAACGTAGCGCCCCTCGGGTCTATCCGGAACCACTTGGGGTGCGGTCAGCTTGATGCCCATTCCAAAAGCCAAAGATCGAAAGGCCTCACCTGCATAGAGTGCGGGATACCGAACGGGGAGCCAACGACTGCCTTCTTTACCAAGTACGCGACGTGCGACTGTCCAGTCGTCGCGACTGCTAGAATTGGAATAGGTGTAAATCGGTAAATCACGCTCAACGACTTCCATTCGAGCGAATTGAACTTCAGGGCGATAGAGCTCGCTTCGGGCATCCATGCTCACCCTGTAGGTATCACCCGCTTGGGCCCACTCAAAATAGACCCGATTGAAATTCAGGTTCAGGCCAGAAATGGCGGGATTGTAACCAAAATGATCAAGTTGGCTTGGGTCGATTTCATAGACAGAGGGCAACGCCCCACCCCAAACCTTGAACGTCCCTGTAATTTCTTTGATCCCTGTCGCCGCAAGCGCTTTTGCCATTTCGCCAAGATCATCTGTTTGAAGCGTCGGATCACCGCCACCCACAAGCGCAAGGTCACCTTGGAGCACGCCGTCGATCACCTCGCCCAAGGCGACAAGTTTGGTTTCGAACTTGTAATCTGCGCCCAGTATCTCAAGCGCGAAATAACTGCTGAATATCTTTGTCACGCTCGCAGGAGGCAAAGGGATATTTGACAGATGGCTTTCCAAAAGCTCGCTCGTTGCCACATCCATCAAGGCAACTCCGACCACCCCACCTAAATCAGCATCCCTTACAAAATGAGCAAGCGAGGGTCGCGCCTCGGGACGGAAAAGCGTTGGATCATTGTCAGGACGCGCCTCTGGACGCTGCGACGTTATCGGCGCACCGGTGGCGATCGAGGCCACACCGGACAACAGGCTTGAGATCACAAAGCGGCGCGAGAACGATCTGGTCATCATGCGAAATTAGTCCGTGACCAAGAACGTCTCAAGCCCTTAGCTCCAACCGCCGCGCGCACGAATAGCGCTAGAGGACATGTCCGACATTGGCATGTTGAGAAAGGCCCAGCGCGGAGCATCACCTTTCGCGAGGCGGCTTGCATGATAAGGCGAAATTCGGGCATGGGAATAGACTCGTGCAGCCTTGGACAGACGCGCCGCGATCCTATCACCCGGTCGGGCCAGCACGCCTACCGGAACCGTTTCCATGATGAAGCGCCAATCCTGCCATTGATCCAGTTGAGCAAGATTATCCGCCCCCATAAGCCAGACGAACTTTACGTTTGGGTAGATCTTCGTGAGTTTAGCAAGCGTTTCGGCGGTATATCGCGTTCCCAAATGTGCTTCGATGTTTGTCACCGTCACTTTGGGATGTCGCATCAAACTGCGTGCGAATTCCATACGAGCGTGCATTGGCGCTGGTCCACGCGCCTTGAGAGGATTGCCCGGACTAACTAGCCACCATATCCGGTCCAAACCAAAACGCTTGAGCGCAGTTCGGGTGACATGCACATGGCCAGCATGAGCAGGATCAAATGACCCACCGAGCAATCCTATAACCATGCCTGCCTTCGCAGGTGGAAATCCACGCATCATCAGCTCCGCCGTGACTTTGATCGGCACAGAAACCTTCCATACCGATCAAAGTAAAGGGAAAATCGCTTAATTCTCGAGTTCGGCCGATTTGGCCCAGAGATTGATTTTCTCCTCATCCGCATACTCATCGATCAGCGCGAGCTCCTCGGCGGTAAACTCAAGATTTTTGATCGCGCCAACACAGTCTTCAACTTGCGAAGGTTTTGAAGCGCCAATGAGTGCCGTTGTGATCCCGCCTTCGCGCAAAACCCAAGCGATTGCCATCTGGGCCAAGGTCTGCCCACGGTTTTCGGCTATTTCATTGAGCTTGCGAATATTTGCGACGGCATTCTCAGAGAGCATATTCGGATTAAGGCTCTTTCCTTGGGTCGCACGGCTCCCTTGAGGCATGCCGTTCAGGTATTTGTTTGTAAGCATCCCCTGTGCCAGCGGCGTAAAAGCAATAGAGCCAACGCCCAATTCGCGAAGTGTCTCCTTAAGGCCATCGCGTTCGACCCAACGGTTCAGCATGTTGTAAGAAGGCTGATGGATCAGGCAAGGCGTGCCAAGCTCTTTGAGGATCGCCACAGCCTCACGCGTGCGATCTGCGCTATAAGATGAAATACCAGCATAAAGCGCGCGCCCCGACCGGACGATGTAATCCAGAGCCTGCATCGTCTCTTCGAGAGGCGTGTCAGGATCAAAGCGGTGCGAATAGAAAATATCGACATAGTCGAGCCCCATGCGCTTTAGTGATTGATCACATGAAGCGATGAGATACTTGCGGCTCCCCCATTCGCCATAGGGGCCGTCCCACATCAGATAACCCGCTTTGGACGAAATGATCAGCTCGTCACGATAGCCTGCAAAGTCCTCCTTTAGGATCGAACCAAAGGCATGCTCCGCCGAACCGGGAGGCGGGCCATAGTTATTGGCAAGGTCAAAATGCGTGATGCCATTATCGAAAGCGGTCCGGCAGATCGCTCGCTTCGTCTCATGTGTTGTGTCATGCCCAAAGTTATGCCAAAGCCCCAATGAAATCGCGGGTAATTTTACTCCAGACTTTCCGCAACGACGGTAAACCATCCGCTCATAGCGGTCTTTCGCGGGTACATAGGTCATGATTTTCCTCCTCCGTGCGGCCCCACACCGCACTCTGATAGCGCAAACATTGACCGCAACACTCTGCAAGTCAAATGGTTCCCCGAAAGAACCAGCCTTTGAATGGCCAAACCTAACGTTTTCACTCGTTCTGCCAATAAAGTTTAAGGTTTGACGCATTGCCCCCGAGAGCCTCCATCGCTATCTAGGGCGCAATTCAGATAAAGGATCGACCATGGCCAACTACCAGTTCGTCTATTTCATGGACGGCGTGTCCAAGACCTACCCCGGCGGGAAGAAGGTCTTTGAGAACATCCGTCTCAACTTCCTCCCCGGCGTAAAGATCGGCGTCGTCGGCGTGAACGGCGCAGGTAAATCCACCCTGCTTAAGATCATGGCCGGTATGGACAAGGACTTCTCTGGCGAAGCGTGGGCCGCTGAAGGCGCGCGCGTTGGCTATCTCCCGCAGGAACCGCATCTTGAAGAAAGCCTAAACGTTCGCGAGAACGTGATGCTCGGCGTGGCTTCGAAGAAAGCGATCCTTGATCGTTACAACGAACTTGCGATGAACTACTCGGACGAGACCGCCGACGAAATGGCGCGTCTTCAGGACGAAATCGATAGCCAGAACCTCTGGGACCTCGACAGCCAAATCGACGTCGCGATGGAAGCGCTCCGCTGCCCGCCTGATGACGCTGATGTAACTGTACTTTCGGGTGGTGAACGTCGCCGCGTTGCGCTCTGCAAGCTGCTTCTCGAAGCACCAGACATGCTGCTCCTCGACGAACCTACGAACCACCTCGACGCCGAAACCATTGCGTGGCTGCAACAGCACCTCATCGACTACAAAGGCACCATCCTTTGCGTCACCCACGACCGTTACTTCCTTGACTCGATCACGGGTTGGATTCTGGAACTCGACCGCGGCCGCGGCATTCCCTACGAGGGTAACTATTCCTCGTGGCTTGATCAAAAAGCCAAACGCCTTGAGCAGGAAGCCCGCGAAGACAAGGCCAAGCAAAAGACTCTTGAGCGCGAACTTGAGTGGATCCGCCAAGGTGCCAAGGCGCGTCAGGCCAAGCAAAAGGCCCGTATTAACGCCTATAACGAACTGGCCGATCAGTCCGAGCGCGAGCGCGTCGGCAAAGCCCAGATCGTTATCCCGAACGGACCCCGTCTTGGTGGCAAGGTCGTCGAAGTTTCGGGCCTCTCAAAAGCTATGGGTGACAAGCTTCTCATTGAGAATCTCGAATTCACCATCCCGCCTGGTGGCATCGTCGGCGTCATCGGCCCGAACGGCGCTGGTAAATCGACTCTGTTCCGCATGATCACCGGTCAGGAAACCCCTGATGCGGGCACCATCGAAATCGGTGATACCGTTCAAATGTCCTATGTGGACCAAAGCCGCGATAGCCTCGATGCAAACAAGACCGTTTGGGAAGAAATTTCGGGCGGCGCGGAACTTATCTCGCTTGGCGATGCCGAAGTGAATTCACGCGCCTATTGCGGCTCGTTTAACTTTAAGGGCGGCGATCAGCAGAAAAAAGTTGGCCTTCTTTCGGGTGGTGAACGTAACCGCGTCCATATGGCCAAACTTCTAAAGTCGGGCGGCAACCTGCTTCTCCTCGACGAACCGACCAACGACCTCGACGTGGAAACGCTCCGCGCGCTTGAAGATGCACTGACCGATTTTGCCGGCTGCGCGATCGTCATCTCGCACGACCGCTTCTTCCTTGACCGTATCTGCACCCACATTCTCGCATTTGAAGGCGACGCACATGTGGAATGGTTCCAAGGCAACTTCGAAGACTACGAAGAAGATAAGAAGCGCCGCCTTGGCCCAGATGCGCTTGAGCCTAAGCGTCTCAAGCACAAGAAATTCACGC
>JAYPUF010000080.1:0-10618 GCA_038133925.1 Marivivens sp.
AACCTGACAGCGCAAGCCATTGGCTGATCGACTGGCGCATGTCCTTTTCGTCGTCAACGATCGCGATTTTCATGGCTTTGGTCATTTGGCTTTACTCCGCCGCTTCTAGGTCTTGTCTTAAGATAGGAAGCTGAACTTCAAATACAGCCCCGCCGTGTTGACCATTTCGTGCGGTCAACCTTCCGCCATGGTCGTTGACGATCCCCGAGGAAATGGCAAGCCCCAGCCCCGTGCCGTCCCCCGGCTGTTTGGTGGTGTAGAACGGCTCGAAGAGCGCATCGAGATCATCGACCCCCGGACCATTATCGCGCACGGTCAGGCGCACCGTTTCCCCGACTGCAAGGATCACATCCACGGTGGGCTCGGTCACGCCTTTAGTGGCGTCTAGGGCGTTGCGCAACAGATTGATAATCACCTGTTCGAGTCGCAGTCGGTCGCCTGAAATCAAAGCAGGATCCGACGGCATTGTGCGCGTAATGAGCACCTGACGGCTCTTGAGTTGCGGCTCCATCATGGCAAGCGCCGAGGCAACTGCATCCCTAGTATCAACGGGTTGGAAGGTATCTGAGCCTTTCCGAGCATAGGACTTGAGCTGTTTGGTGATGGCCCCCATACGCTCGATAAGATCGTCGATCCGCTGGAATGAGGACAGAGCTTCATCTGGCCGCTTTCGCTGTAGCAAAAGCCGAGCACCGGCGAGATAGGTCTTCATCGCCGCCAAAGGCTGGTTCAGCTCATGGCTCACGGCCGCAGACATTTCCCCCAACGCCGCAAGCTTCGAGGATTGGGCAAGCGATTGTTCCGCAACTTCGAGCGTCTTTTCGACCTTTTCGCGTTCGGCAATTTCCCGCTGGAGCCGCAAGTTGAGTGCGCGAAGCTCCGCCGACTCTCTTTGGAAAAGACGCATACGGTTCTCATTCTTGCGCGACCTGACAAAGAATGACAGCGCAAGGAGGATCGCGAAACCCATGATTTCAAGCGCCAAGGCCCCGTTCACCTTCTCGCGCACCGAATCATAGGTCGTAAAACTGACCATCTTCCAACCTTGGAACGGGATACGGGTTTCGCGGCGCATAACGGCCTCGCCCTTGAGATAGGCATCTACCGAGAGAGCCGCCCAGTCTTGGGTCGCACGCAGGGCCCGTTGAATTGCCGATGGCGCAGACTGGCGTTCAAGAGCCGCCGCTTCATCAAGTCCACGCCAACGTGGTTCAGTCGCAAGGATGATCTGCCCTGCACTATCGGAAACAAAAACCGCATCAGAAATTCCAGCCCAACCGCGCTCTAGCTTTTGAAGATCAACTTCGACGGTGATCACACCGAAGGCGCCTGTGGTGTCATCCATACGGCGGGAATAGAAAAAGCCGTAGCCACCGGTTTCCTTTTGAAAGGTCGTGAAAATAGTGGAATTCGCCCGCAGAGCATTCACAAAATAGGGCGCTGTGCGGTGATTTTCACCAAGACGATTTCGGTCAGTCGCGGCAACCGTGCGACCGTCTTTATCGAGCAGCATTAGCGAGGCAGCCCCGATCTCATCCACAAAGGACAAGAGCCGCTGCGTCGAAAGCGTGTACTCCTGTGCCCGAAGCGCATTCAAAAGCTCTGGGTCACGAGCAAGCAGCTGCGGCACAATCGAATTGCGCTGAAGCTCGGAAATTAGGTTCGCGGCATAGAGCGTCATTCGAAGCTCTGCGCGATTGCGCGTGGTCTCCGTAAACCGCTCGGTCAGAAAAAGATTGGTAAAATACATCACCCCAATTGCAAGCCCAACGAACAAAACAAAAGCAAGCCGCCCGAGCCAACGCCCTAGCTGCCCTTGTTTTGTGGTTATTGTCGCAAGATTTGCCATGAGCCGAGTTTACGCCCGCGCTCGAAGCTCAGCAATACGTTGCCCTTAAGCCGAGACGACCTGATCGATCAATCCGCGGAAAAGCGCCTGTCCATCGGTGCCACCGTGATGGCGATCAACGGCGCGCTCTGGGTGAGGCATCATCCCAAGAACGCGGCGATTTTCCGAAAGAACACCTGCGATGTCTGCCTTTGCCCCATTCGGGTTCTCGACATAGGTGAACGCGATACGGTCTTGGCCCTTAAGGACTGCGAGCGTTCCATCATCACAGAAATAGTTTCCGTCATGGTGTGCAACGGGGATCGAAACGACGCTGCCTTTTTCATAGCCGCGTGTGAATGCGCTGTCCGAAGTTGCGACCTTGAGGTCAACCGACTTGCAGACGAACTTGAGACCTGCGTTTCGCATCAGCGCACCGGGGAGAAGGCGGGTTTCAGTTAGCACCTGAAAACCATTGCAGACGCCCAGAGCATATCCACCGCGGTTCACGTGCTCAACAAGGCCATGACAGACAGGCGATTGTGCCGCGATTGCGCCGCAACGCAGATAGTCACCAAAGGAAAAACCACCCGGAACAGCTACAAGGTCCATGCCTTTGGGAAGACCTTCGTCTTTGTGCCAGACCATCGTTACGTCCGCCCCTGCTTCGCGCAGCGCAACAGCCATATCACGGTCACAGTTGGACCCCGGAAATACGATGACAGCAGCTTTCATGACAGGGACTCCGCAGCAATGGCTATAAGATTGCCCGCGACATACTCTTTGCCTGTCCAAGGCTCAAGTCCTTTGGGCGATTAGAACGGCGAGAAACCTTAAAAACCGCCATGCCTTGCGGCAGGCAAAGAAAAACCGCGCCAAAGCAACCTTTGGCGCGGCTCATTTCTGCGATCCCAAATGGATCAAAGAACTTCGATACTGTAGCTCTCGATCACAGTGTTCGCGAGCATCTTCTCGCACATCTCTTTGATGGTCTCTTCCGAGGTGCCATCAGCAAGATCAAGCTCGATGACTTTGCCCTGACGGACGCCTTCGACGCCATCAAAGCCCAGAGCGCCAAGTGCGTGGCGCACGGCCTCGCCCTGAGGGTCCAGAACACCGTTCTTCAGCATGACATAAACTTTGGCCTTCATCTCGAGAGGCTCCCTTTCTCGTCTTTCTTCAGCGCGATCAGTTGATCAGCGTCGGTTTGGTTGCGTGTGTGACGTTCGACGGAAGAACACCAAGGCGGCGCGCTACTTCGGTATAGGCGTCGGCAAGGTTGCCCAAGTCGCGGCGGAACACGTCCTTGTCGAGCTTTTGGCCCGTTTCGATATCCCAAAGACGGCAGCTGTCAGGGCTGATTTCGTCGGCAACGACAAGGCGCGGGAAATCGTTTTCCCAAATGCGGCCGATCTCGATCTTAAAGTCGATCAATTTGATACCAACGCCGTGCATGACGCCCGCAAGGAAGTCATTCACGCGCAAAGCGATCGATACGATGTCGTCGAGATCCTGCTGCGAAGCCCAACCAAAGGCCACGATGTATTCTTCGGGAACCAGCGGATCACCAAGAGCGTCGTCTTTGTAAGAGAACTCTACAATGGGGCGCGGAAGCTGTGTGCCCTCTTCAAGACCCAAACGCTTGGCCATCGAACCCGCAGCATAATTGCGCACGATGACTTCAAGCGGGATGATCTCGACGTGGCGGCAAAGCTGCTCGCGCATGTTGAGGCGCTTGATGAAGTGGGTCGGAATGCCAACAGCCTGAAGACCGGTCATGAAGAACTCGGACAGGCGGTTGTTCAGAACGCCTTTGCCTTCGATCACAGCCTTTTTTTCGGCGTTAAAGGCGGTCGCGTCGTCTTTGAAGTACTGAACAATGGTTCCCGGCTCGGGGCCTTCGTACAGAATTTTTGCTTTGCCTTCGTAAATCTTTTTGCGGCGCGCCATGAGCGATCCCTCGTCTTGTCACTGACGTTGGTGCAGTGAGTCATTCGTGCCTATAAGCCAAGCCCCCCGTCACCGCAAGAATTGCCAAGTCTGCTTTGCCCGCAAAATCAGCTAAAAGCAAAGTTTGTGGACAACTCAGGGCTACCGAGCAACAATTTGCCCCTTTTGGGTTTGAAAAAAGCCGTAGCCCATGCCATGTGCCGATGCAAAGCTAAACGCAAAAAGGCACTTCCTATGACGAACGCGCTTTCCAAGCTCCTTGAGACTAACGACTGGCTGATGGCTGACGGTGCAACTGGCACAAACCTCTTTAACATGGGCCTTAGCTCGGGTGAGCCGCCGGAGTTTTGGAACGTGGACAAGCCCGACAACATCCGCAAGCTCTACAAGGGCGCCGTGGACTCGGGCTCTGACATCTTCCTCACCAATTCGTTTGGGGGCAACGCGGCTCGTCTGAAACTCCATAATGCACAAAACCGTGTTGGCGAGCTGAACCGCGTTGCGGCTGAGCTTGGCCGCGAGATCGCAGACGCTTCGGGCCGTACGGTCGTTGTAGCTGGCTCTGTCGGACCGACCGGTGAGATCATGGCTCCGATGGGCAACCTCACCCACGAGATTGCAGTTGAGCTGTTCCACGAGCAGGCCGTCGCCCTCAAGGAAGGCGGGTGCGATGTGCTTTGGGTGGAAACCATTTCCGCCGTCGAGGAATTCAAGGCGGCAGCAGAGGCCTTCGCGCTTGCTGACATGCCTTGGTGCGGCACCATGAGCTTTGACACCGCAGGACGGACCATGATGGGCGTCACTTCGGCAGATATGGTTAAGATGATCGGCAAGTTGCCGAACCCGCCAATCGGCTTCGGCGCAAACTGTGGGGTTGGTGCGTCCGACCTTTTGCGGACCGTGCTTGGATTTGCTGCGGCGGGTGCAGAACAGCCGATCATTTCCAAAGGCAACGCGGGTATCCCTAAATACCACGATGGTCACATTCACTATGACGGCACGCCCGAGCTTATGGGCGAATATGCCGTTCTGGCGCGCGACTCGGGTGCGCGGATTATCGGCGGTTGCTGTGGCACTCAGCCAGAGCACCTCGTTTCTATGCGCCGCGCCCTTGAAAACACGCCCAAGGGAGAGCGTCCGACGCTTGAAACCATCGCCGCGAAGCTTGGCGCGTTCAGCTCGGCTTCGGATGGCACCGGCGACGACGAAGGCGCGTCACGCCGCACAGGTGGCGGTCGCCGTCGCCGCTAAAAAGAATAACAAAGGGCGGGGTTTTCTCCGCCCTTTTCCTTTTTAAAACAGCGAAAGCTGATCTCCGGTTTTCGGTGGGACGGTGAAGAGATCACAGCGCAGCTCTTCGATTTTGCGATTAAGCCCGTGCTTATCTGTGGCAAGTTTGAACCGCTTGTGCATCAGCTCCGCCCAAATTCCCTGCCCGCGCATCCGTACCATCCAGTTGCTGTCATAGTCCTTACCGCCCTGTACCTCGCGCACGCGTCCCATGACCCTCTCCGCGCGATCTGGAAAATGCTCTGCGAGCCATTCCTTAAATAACGGAGCAACCTCTTGGGGGAGACGTAGCGGAATGAAACTCGCCGCGACGGCACCTGCCTCCGATGCCGCTTTGATGATCGCCTCAAGTTCATGATCGCTTAGCGCAGGTATCAAGGGCGAGATCATCACCCGCGTCGGAATGCCTGCCTCGCTCAGCCGTGCAATCGTTTGAAGCCGCCTTTGCGGGGCCGGAGCACGCGGCTCCATCGCACGAGAGACTTTTGGGTCCAATGTCGTAATCGAGACCCCAACTCGTACGAGATTATCCTTTGCCAAATCAGCAAGAATATCGATGTCGCGCTCGATGAGGCTCCCTTTGGTCAAAACGGCGACTGGATGACTATAGGTTCGAAAGACCTCCAAGATCTGCCGCGTGATTTCGCGACCTTTCTCAATCGGTTGATAAGGGTCAGTGTTAGATCCGATGCAGATAACTTTGGGAACATAGCTCTTTGCCCGAAATGACTTTTCAAGCGCTTCAGCACTGTTACTGCGAGCGATCAGCTTGGTTTCAAATTCTAACCCCGCCGAATATCCAAGATAAGAATGGCTGGGTCGCGCATAACAATAAATGCAGCCATGCTCACACCCGCGATAGGGATTAACCGAACGATCAAATGGAATGTCAGGAGATCGGTTTTCAGTGATAATCTTGCTTATCGGCTCTTCACGCACTTCGGTGCGCAAAAGCCCCAAGTCCTCCTCAATCGTCCAGCCGTCATCGAACCCCTCTCGCACAAAGGCTTCGAACCGGTTGTGCGGGTTACTGAGCGCTCCGCGCCCTTTGGCTTTGGGATCAAATCGCGACTGCATAGCTCAAATTAGAACAAAAAACGAACACTTGAAAGAACCACATGATCACCCCGCGAATATTTCATTTGAACCTTCGTCGTTTCGGGTGCAGTCAAGGTCGCAATCGGCCCAGACCTTGCTCCTGATTTGTCGCAAATCGGAAATCAGGGCAGATTGCCGCATCAAAGAGAGTGACCCATGTCCGACGAAGACGATATCATCCTTTCCGACCTGAACGACGAAGACCTTGTCGCCCAGATGTACGATGACCTTTACGACGGTCTCAAAGAAGAGATCGAAGAAGGCGTAGAAATCCTTCTGGAACGTAATTGGACCCCCTACCGCATCCTAACCGAAGCGCTTGTCGGCGGTATGACCATTGTTGGTGCTGACTTCCGCGATGGCATCCTCTTCGTGCCTGAAGTTCTCCAGGCTGCGAACGCAATGAAGGGCGGCATGGCCATCCTCAAGCCGCTACTTGCCGAAACCGGCGCACCGCGTATGGGCAAAATGGTGATCGGCACCGTAAAAGGCGACATCCACGACATCGGCAAGAACCTTGTGTCGATGATGATGGAAGGCGCAGGCTTTGAAGTCGTCGATCTCGGCATCAACACCGCTGTCGAAGAATATATGGAAGCGCTGAACAACGAAAAGCCCGACATCCTCGGCATGTCCGCTCTTCTCACCACCACAATGCCCTATATGAAGGTCGTGATCGACACGATGGTCGAAATGGGCATCCGTGACGACTATGTAGTTCTGGTTGGCGGCGCACCGCTGAACGAAGAATTCGGTCGCGCAATTGGTGCAGACGCTTACTGCCGTGACGCTGCGGTTGCTGTTGAAACGGCCAAGCAGTTCATCGCTCGCAAGCACAACCAGGGCGTTGGCACGCACTAATACGGGGTCCAGACCCTAGGCATCGGACCCCGCGCCTTATCCGCGCGGGGTTTTCTTTTTCGGGGACGCAAATGCTCAATGATCTAGATCTGACCAAAGACGGGCTCGAAGCTTTGGGCAAAGGTCGCGTTTTGCTTATCGCCTGCGGAGCATTGGCCCATGAAATCATTGCCCTCAAGCGCACGAACGGCTGGGATCACTTGGATCTCCAATGCCTTCCCGCAATCTTGCACAATTCGCCCGAGAAGATCACCGACGCTGTCTCTGCCATGGTCACAAAACGCAGCGGGGATTACGATCGAACCTTCGTGGTCTATGCAGACTGTGGAACCGGAGGCCTACTAGAGGCCAAATGTAGAGAACTCGGCGTCCAGATGCTCAAGGGTCCGCACTGTTATTCGTTCTTCGAAGGGAACGACAGGTTCGCGGCCCATGGCGAAGTGACTTCCTTTTACCTCACCGACTTTCTTGCACGGCAGTTCGACGCTTTCGTGTGGAAGCCGCTCGGACTAGATCGCTTTCCCGACCTGCGCGATATGTACTTCGGGAACTATGAAAAGCTGGTTTATCTGGCCCAGACGAACGACGCTGACCTAACAGCCCACGCTGAAAAATGCGCTGAACGCCTCGGCCTCAGTTTTGAGCGCCGCTATACTGGCTATGGTGATCTTGCGACCGAGCTAGAGGCCGTAGCTCAAGCCTGAGCCGCAACTGACTGAATACGTTCGATCATCGCGCGGACACCGTTAGAACGCTGCGCGGAAAGGTGGTCGTTGAGGCCAAGGCGCCCAAGCTCTGCACGAGCATCCACCTTGACGACCTCACCGACGGCCAGACCGTTGAAGAGAGCCGCAAGCACCGCGATCAAACCACGAACGATCATCGCGTCACTGTCGCCGCGAAAGCTGAACACACCCTCAGTCACGTCAGGCAAAAGCCAAACCTGCGAGGCACAGCCGTCAACTTTGGTCGCGGGCACTTTAAATGCATCCTCAAGTGGGGCCATCGCCTTACCCATGTCGATCACATGGCGATAGCGATCCTCCCAATCGTCGAGAAATTCAAAGGTCTCTGCAATCTCTTCAAACGCTTCGGTGGCCATGTGTTTTCCTTTCGTCTTGATCTTGATCTAGGCAACCTACCCGCAAAGGTCCAGAGGATGCTTTTCAAGTCCTGCGCTTTGGGCTACCCAAGTGCTAAGGAAATGAAAGGGAACCCTATGATCCGCCCTCTTGCTTTGCTCTTGGTTGCTTCGGTTGCAGTTTCTGGCTGCTCACGCATTTCAAATTCCAAGATCAACCCGATGAATTGGTTTGGTAGCAAGTCAGAAGCGGCAGTCGTCTACGAGCAGGGTCAAGCCCCTGCTCTCGTTCCCAGTAGCGGAGCAGCCTACTCCGACGCACGTGGCTTGATTGATACGATTTCCGTGGTCGAGCTGGCGCGCACCCCTTCTGGCGCAATCCTGCGCGCAACGGGCATCGCTGCGAGCCAAGGCGCTTACAACGCTGAATTGGTCTTGGTGAGCAGTGAAGGTAACACCGCCACATATGAATTCCGCATCGAGACCCCAGCGGGTCTTCAGGTTCAAGGTGCTACGGCCACGCGTGAACTCACCGCAGCTGAAGTCATTTCCGCGAATGAGCTGAAGTCCTATCGCAATTTCGTGGTCAAAGGCGCGCGCAACACCAAGTCTGCGCGCTAAACCTTAGAGACGGATTGAAACGACTTTGTTGCCCTTGGTTGCAAGGGCAATCTTACCTTCGCAAAGCAGCAACGCATCCTCGCCGAACACCTCGCGGCGCCATCCCTTAAGCGCGTCAACATCGCGCTCACCAGCTGCAATCAGATCAAGGTCAGAGGTCGTCGCAATCAACTTTTGCGCAACGTCTTCTTGGTCGGATTTTGCTTTAAGGAGCACACGCAGAAGATCAGCCAGCGCTGGGTTCACCTGAAGCTTTTCACGCGAAGTATCGGGCTTTGGTGTTTTTTCTGCGGGCATTTCCACACCCGCCTTGATTGCCGCCAGAATGCCGTCAGCAATCTCGCCTTTACGCGCTTCACGCAGCAGCAAGCGCGAACGGCCAAGGTCTTTTTCGTTCATCGGCTTGGTCGATGCGAGTTCGACCAATGCGTCGTCTTTGTAGACGCGACTGCGCGGAATATCGCGGTCCTGCGCAAATTTCTCACGGAACTTTGCAAGCTCTTTCACAATTGCGAGGAAGCGACCAGAGTTGGTGCGGGTCTTGACCTTTTTCCATGCCTCTTCAGGATCAGACTGATAGGTGGCGGGGTCTTTTAGCACCGCCATTTCCTCGGCGACCCAACGTTCGCGCCCCGATTTGGCAAGACGTGCGGAAAGGCTCTCGTAAATATCACGAAGATGGGTCACATCGGCCAGAGCATAGGTGAGCTGTGCATCGGTCAGCGGGCGGCGCGACCAATCGGTGAAGCGTGACGACTTGTCTACGTCGGACTTCGCGATTTTGCGAACGAGGGTTTCGTACCCTACTTGCTCGCCATAGCCGCAAACCATCGCCGCAACTTGAGTGTCGAACAAAGGCTCGGGAATGACGCCGGCATCCACAAAGAAAATCTCAAGGTCCTGACGGGCAGCGTGAAAGACTTTTACCACATTGGTATTACGGAACAGATCGTAAAGCGGCTCAAGCGACAAACCCCCAACAAGAGGATCAACGATGACAGCATCTTTGCCCGATTTGTCTTGATAGGCGAGCTGCACCAAACACAGTTTGGAGTAATAGGTGCGCTCACGAAGGAACTCGGTATCGACCGTCACGTAGGGACGTTTTGCGGCCTCTTCACAAAAGGCGGCAAGCGCCTCGGTCGTGGTAATCGTCTTCATGCCTGTCCGTTTCACTCTGCCGCAGCGCGCGGCGATCAAGGCTGCATAATCCAAGCGCAAGTAAATGAAAAGCCGCACCCCTTTCGGAGAACGGCAATTCAAAACCAAATGTCGTCTGAAATCCCCAAAACAAGGGTTCAGAGACGTAAATTAGCCCATCTTGACCGGAGTTTTGTCGCCCGAGGCAAAACGGCGCAGTACTTCGGGATAAAGCTTGTGCTCCCACTCCAAAAGACGCGCAGCGAGAGTTTCAGCCGTATCGTCTGGATTGATGGCAATCACAGCCTGACCAAGGATCGGCCCGCCATCAAGCTCTGCCGTCACCTCGTGCACCGTGCAACCGTGCTCTGCGTCACCCGCTTCGATCGCGCGCTGGTGCGTGTGCAGACCTTTGTATTTGGGAAGAAGCGAAGGATGGATGTTCAGCGTCTTACCTTCCCATGCCCGAGTAAACTCAGGGGTCAGGATACGCATAAATCCGGCAAGGCAAACGATATCTGGATCAGCAGCAGCCAGCACGCGACCCAGTTCGGCCTCAAAGGCCTCTCGGTCTTTGCCAAAGGCTTTGTGATCGACAACGGCTGTTGGTACACCCAAAGCCTCGGCCTTCGCCAATCCGCCAGCGTCAGGAACGTTGGAAATCACAAGAACAGGACGCGCAGGGTGATCGCCGGTCATGGAATTGACCAGCGTCACCATATTGGAACCACCGCCTGAAATCAGGATGG
>JAYPUF010000081.1:0-10543 GCA_038133925.1 Marivivens sp.
CATGGTCCTCCGTTTCCTAAACATAGCGGTGGACCGGTTCAGTGGGGGAGGCTCACACCGATCAGCTCAATCGCACCTTAATGGCGCCTAAGGTGCAGTGTGCGGGCCCTGTGCAGGCTGGAATGCAGCGCGGTTAGTCAGTGTAGCGGCACACGTTAGTTGATACTGTACGCCTATATTTGAGCCTTCATCGTACGGTTTGTGTGATCTGAATGTTCACAGCTAAATGGTCGACAGGATTCGAAAGAGGCATAGTAGCAATGTTATTTAAGAGAGGTGAATTGTTGAATAAGTTGTGTGAACTTGTGTGTGGGCCCACCAGCCTGGGGCATGCGACCAAAGGCAGTGTTGAACACAGCAAACACTCGCTATTTACTAGCTACGGATTATCGCACTATGATACACACCTGCATTTCTAAGTACTAATATTAATATAAATCAACTACTTATAATAGAATAAATTATTTGCAAATCCGTGTACAGGAGTTCGATTCTCCTACTCGCCTCCAAAGTTCTCCCTACAATTAAAGTGCATTAGCCGCGACGTTTTCGAGCGCGACTAAACCGCACCTAATTAAGTTCGCTCAAACTTGAAGTCGCGAATATGATCCGGGACTTCTATGCCTTCAAGGTTGCGCTCATCCGCAATCGGTTCGCCCACTGTCATACGCACTGGTATTTCGCCTGCCCAAATTGGCAGAGCGCAATCTTAATCCTCATCTTCCGGCGGTCCGCTACGTACTTTGGCACTTGCTTCATCGATCTTGAGCCCAAGAAGAGTTGTCGCCTTGATATCCTGATCCAGATCGCGCCTCAGAATTACGGAACGCCCCGGAAACAAACCATCGATGAAGCGAGAGAGTTTTTCCCGCTTTTGCTGTGGGTCCTCAACCTTGAAAGCTGTCCCAAATAGCGTGACAGACCGCGAATTGACTGAATGGTTAAAGCCAGACCTAGCCATAACAAACCCATCAAGGATCGCGACAGAGACGCAAACATCCGTTGAATTCTGCGCACGGATCGCTCGGCTTGCCGAGGAGCCGTGCCAATAAATAGTGTCTCCTTCGCGCCATTGAAGCGTTGGGGTCACATAAGGCTTTCCATCAATAACATATCCGACGCTACACATCGGCTGAGCGTCCAAAATTGCGTGGATAGTCGACAGATCGAAATGCCCTCTCTTGTAAGAGCGGCGAAGTCGGGTGCGTTCGGTCGCGTCCAAAGTTTCGGTCAAAAAAATAATCCTTGGAAAAATGATAGCCTTGAGTGACCTATATTCGGGCAGAAGCCATGTCTTGGGGCGACACAACCCGAAAAATTAAATCAATTACTTATCGATCCAAACAGGCGAACGTTTTTCAATGAACGCTCCAATGCCCTCTTCGGCGTCTCGGGCAAGCATGTTCTCGACCATGACTTGCGAGGCATAATCGTAGGCCTCGGAAAGAGACATTTCGCGCTGCTCGTAAAACGCTTTCTTACCAATCGCGAGTGTCAGGCTGGACTTGGATGCGATCTTCCGCGCCATTTCTAGGCTCACCGTGCGAAGCGCTTCGTGCAATACAACTTGGTTCACAAGGCCCATTTCGGCTGCGCGTGCGGCGGGGACCATGTCTCCCAAGAGCAGCATTTCCATCGCATGCTTATTGCTCACATTACGAGAAAGAGCGACCATAGGTGTCGAGCAAAAGAGCCCAATGTGAACTCCTGGGGTGCTGAACTTGGCATTTTCGCTGGCCACCGCAAGGTCACAGCTCGCAACAAGCTGACACCCCGCCGCGGTCGCCACGCCATCAATTTCTGCGATAACCGGCTTGGGGCAATTCACGATGGCCTGCATTACCGATGAGCAAAGCGACATCACTTTGTCAAAATAGGCGCGACCGCCGTCGTCATTTGCACGTCCCGCCGTCATTTCCTTCAGGTCATGCCCTGCACAGAAAGCAGGTCCACAAGCCGCGAGAATTATGACGCGAACATCGGGATCATCGCCAGCCGCTTCAAATGCGATTTTGAGTGCATTGAGCATCGCTTCGGACAGAGCGTTCCGCCGTCCCGGATCATTCAAGGTTAAGAGCAGAACGCCGCCTTCTTCCATTTTCGTCCTAAGAAGTTCAGCGTTCTGCCCTGACATAACTAACTCCGAATTAGCCGCACTTGCTGTAGCCGCAAGACGGGCAAGAGGCACAGCCGCTTTCCATCTTCATTCCGTATTCACCACACGACGGGCATGGCTTGCCACGTGGGGCTTCTCCGACAACCATAGCTTCTGCCTGCGGATCGACCTTGAGGTGCTTGCCCTCGCCTTCAATAAAGCCGATGGCGACCATGTGCTGCTCCAGAACACCGCCGATAGCAGCGAGGATCGACGGGACGTATTTGCCCTTCATCCAAGCACCGCCGCGCGGGTCGAACACGGCCTTCAACTCTTCAACAACGAAGGAAACGTCACCACCACGGCGGAATACGGCCGATACCATACGCGTTAGAGCAACAGTCCAAGCGAAGTGCTCCATATTCTTGGAGTTGATGAACACTTCAAACGGGCGACGATGGCCGGCGATCACTACGTCATTGACGGTGATATAAATCGCGTGCTCGCTGTCTGGCCATTTGACCTTGTAGGTGTTGCCCTCGAGCGCTGCGGGACGGTCGAGCGGCTCGGACATGTAAATCACTTCTGCATCCTGAGACGCAGTCTGGGGCGCTTCGCTCGGGGTCTTGTCCGACGACTCAGAAACCGAAAGAACCGAGCCGGTTACATCATTCGGGCGATAGGTGGTGCAGCCCTTACAGCCAGTATCGTAGGCCTCCATGTAGACCTCTTTGAACGACTCGAACGAGATATCTTCGGGGCAGTTGATCGTTTTAGAGATCGACGAGTCGATCCATTTTTGAGCCGCCGCCTGCATACGAACGTGCGCGAGAGGTTCAAGCGTTTGAGCGTTTACGAAGTAATCAGGAAGCTCTGCATCTGCGCCGAATTTGTCGCGATAGAGCTTCACTGCATAATCGACGACTTCTTCTTCAGTACGCGAGCCATCTTTCTGAAGAACCTTGCGGGTGTACGCATAGGCGAATACCGGCTCGATGCCAGAGGACACATTGCCAGCATAGAGCGAGATGGTGCCGGTCGGTGCGATCGAGGTCAAGAGGGCGTTGCGGATGCCGTGCTGGGCAATCGCATCGCGCACATCGTCGTCCATCTGCTTCATGTTGCCGGATGCAAGGAACTTGTCCTTGTCAAAGAGCGGGAACGCGCCCTTTTCTTTGGCAAGCTCAACCGACGCGAGATAGGACGCACGTGCGATCTGCTTCATCCATGCTTCGGTCTGTGCTGCCGCTTCTGGCGTGCCGTACTTAAGACCGACCATCAGCAATGCGTCAGCAAGACCTGTAACCCCAAGACCGATACGGCGCTTAGCCTGTGCTTCTTGAGCCTGCGCTTCGAGCGGGAAACGCGAGGCATCAACTACGTTGTCCATCATGCGAACAGCAGTCGCAACGAGATCGTCAAGCGCTGCGGGATCAAGAACGGCGTTCTTTTCAAAGGGGTTTGCGACCAAACGCGCCATGTTGATCGAGCCAAGCAGACAAGCACCATAAGGCGGCAGGGGCTGCTCACCGCAAGGGTTGGTCGCTGCAATTGTCTCGCAGTAGCTGAGATTGTTCATCTCATTGATGCGGTCGATAAAGATCACGCCCGGCTCGGCATAATCATAGGTCGACTGCATGATACGGTTCCAAAGATCGCGCGCCTCAACCGTCTTATAGACCTTGCCTTCGAACTTGAGGTCCCACGACTTGTCCGACTTTACCGCTTCCATAAAGGGATCAGTGATAAGCACAGACATGTTGAACATGCGAAGACGGGCGGGGTCCGACTTGGCAGTGATGAAGTGCTCGATGTCGGGGTGGTCGCAACGCATGGTCGCCATCATTGCGCCGCGGCGCGATCCTGCGGACATGATGGTACGGCACATCGCGTCCCAAACATCCATGAACGACAGCGGGCCAGACGCATCAGCGGCAACGCCGTGAACCAGAGCGCCTTTGGGGCGAATCGTGGAAAAATCGTAACCGATGCCGCCGCCCTGCTGCATGGTGAGTGCAGCTTCTTTGAGCATATCGAAGATACCGCCCATGGAGTCTGGCACTGTGCCCATCACGAAGCAGTTAAAGAGCGTAACCGAGCGCGCTGTGCCAGCACCCGCGGTAATACGGCCCGCGGGGAGGTATTTAAAATCTTCCAGCGCGGCGTAGAACTTGTCTTCCCACTTTGCAGCGTCCTTTTCAACCGAAGCAAGAGCACGCGCGATACGGCGCCACGAATCCTCCACAGTCGTATCGAGCGCTTTGCCCTCCGCATCTTTGAAGCGGTACTTCATATCCCAGATTTGTTCTGCGATCGGCGCTGCGAAACGTGACATGTACGAGAATCCCTCAATTAGCTTTTTCTTTCGACCCACTACATATTGTGCACCTTTCCGATCGGTCAATCCATATCTAGAAAAATATGGACTTGCTCGCAAAGCGCATCGGTATAGATACTAGGACCTGAAGTGGGGAGTCAGAGAATGGCAAAATACACGCATCTTATCAAGCTCTCGGTTGGCTCTGAGACGGTAGAAGATCTGGCTGTTTGGCAAAAACTTCCTCAGGCTCAGTCACCTGACGGTTATCCTTGGCATATCACCCGTATGTGGCCCAAGCGCGAAGAGGAAATTCTTGGCCAAGGATCGATCTATTGGGTCATCAAAGGCGTGATCCAATGTCGCAATAAAATCATTCGCCTCGATGAAGTCATGGGCGGTGATGGGATTCGCCGATGCGCCATTGTCTGCGACCGTGAACTCGTGCGCGTCGAGCCAACTCTCAAACGCGCCTTCCAGGGATGGCGCTACCTCAGACCAGAAGACGCGCCTTCAGACCTTGGTGTTGTGCGCGATGGCGAAGAGGCACTTCCAGCGAGCCTTAGTGCGGCTCTTGCGGAAATCGGTGTTCGATAGGGGCGCGACATTAATCACGCCCCAAAGTTCGACTACATGCGTAGGGCGTCTTCAAGTGCACGAAGCACGTCTTTGTTTCCGCCATGCCAATCTGCGGTACGGCTTTTGAACAAGGTCGCTTGGCTCGAATGGATCGGGCCCCCGCCAAGGATTTTGAGACCATTCGCGCGCAGCGTTTCGCCAGTCGAGGTGATGTCCGCAATCGCCTCAGCCGTCTCGTTTTTCACAGTGCCTTCGGTCGCGCCTTGGCTGTCAACAAGCTGATAGTCTGCGACACCATTGTCCTGAAGATATTCACGGACCAAACGGTGATACTTGGTCGCGATACGCATGCGGAACCCGTGGGCCTTGCGGAAAGCAGCAGCGGCAGCGTCCAGATCGTCGAGCGTATCCACATCGACCCAAAAGGTCGGAACCGCAATAATCAGGTCAGCGCCACCAAATCCCATCTTGGCGACTTCAGCGATACGCTGTTCCCATGCAGGTACTTTTTCGCGGACAAGATCCGAGCCTGTAACGCCAAGGTGGATATTACCGGAAGCAAGCTCTCGCGGGATTTCGCCAGCCGAAAGAAGCACAAGCTCGACACCCTCGATCCCCTCGACAGCACCTGCATATTCACGCTCAGACCCCGTCTTGAGAAGTTTGACGCCACGCGTACCAAACCATTCAAAGGTCTTTTCCATAAGCCGCCCTTTGGACGGCACACCAAGTTTGATGCTCATGCCTGCTCCTTTAGGGTCACGACGACTTCGGGACGAATGACCGCACCAACGGCGGGGACTTCACGTCCCTTACCCAACTGCCTCGTCAACGCATCATAGCGACCACCCGTCGCGACAGGCGGCAGGTCTGGACGCTTGATTGCGTAAAAGCCAAACACAAACCCATCATAGTATTCAAGCGTCGTGCGACCATAACTGCCCTCGAATTCAAGGTCAGTCACATCGATACCTCGCGCAACCATAGCTTCAAGGCGCTGGCTAAAGCGCGTCACCGCTGGGACAATCGACGGAAGATCGACCGCAATATCCCGAAGAGCGCTAAGTGCGTTAGGACAGGTTTCACGCAGCCCCATCAGCTCATCTAGTATTGCGATTTGCTCACTGGAAATCGGCGCCGTTTCAGCATCGACACGAAGCGCAGCAATGCGCGCTTCGATTTCAGCGCGCGAACGCAGACCGATTTCAGGGAAACTCCCGTCAAACGGATCAGACGAAGCAAGCAACGCTGCTCGTGATGAAGGCGCAGGCACTCGGCCTCCGAAACGGTCGAGCAAAGCGCGGAACCGGCGCGGACGCCAGACATGACGCAAAAGCGCTTCTTTGCGGGCTTCAGACGTTTCCAGACCGCGAACAGCTGCCATCAGAATACCAAGATCACCCGTCGCTGCGCGGATCGGCAGATCGCGGAGTTCGCGAGAAATGATCGAGAAAACCTCGGCATCGGCCTTTGCCGGATCAGAGCCGTCAAAAACTTCATATCCGACTTGAATGAACTCGTTCGGGCGGCCTGTGTCCTCTTCCTGACGACGGAAAACTTTGCCTGCATAGGTATATCGCGCAGGCTCGGCAAAGGTCTCCATATGCATCTGCACCACCGGCACGGTAAAATCGGGACGCAGCACGAATTCCCCGTGGATCGGGTCTTGGGTCACATAGGCACGCGCTCGGATATCTTCGCCATAAAGGTCAAGCAAAGTCCCAGCGGGCTGAAGAACATCAGCCTTTACCGAAATCGCTCCTTCGGACTCGAACGCCGCACATAGACGGCGGGCTTCTTTCAAAACTTCAGGACGCGGTGGCATTAGTTTTGTCCGTCCAAAATTTCACGCACTTTTGCAACGAGCTCGCCGCGGGGCACTTCGTATTGGCTCGGGCGTTCTTTCCATTCATCCAAAGTCGCATTCTGAGCAATTTGCGCACCAAGGATCAGGTCTTTGATTTGAACAACGCCTGCTTCTTTCTCAGAACCGCCTTCGATCACAGCGACTGGTGAATTGCGGCTATCAGCATATTTGAGCTGGTTGCCAAAGTTCTTGGGGTTTCCAAGATAAACCTCGGCACGGATGCCCGCATTTCGAAGTTCTGCGACCATTGCTTGATAGTCGGCCATCCGCTCGCGGTCCATAACAGTGACGACGACAGGGCCGTTGGCTGTTGCGGTCAAACGGCCCTTGGCCCGCAGCGCAGCAAGCAAGCGATCCACACCGATGGAAACACCAGTTGCAGGCACTTCTTGTCCGGTAAAGCGCTTGACGAGATCGTCATAACGGCCTCCACCAGAGACAGACCCGAACTGACGCGGGCGCCCTTTTTCATCGAGAATTTCAAACGTCAGCTCAGCCTCGAACACGGGTCCAGTGTAATATCCAAGACCGCGCACGACCGACGGGTCGATAACAATACGGTCGGCACCATAACCCTGAGCATCCAAGAGTTCGGCAATTGTCTCAAGTTCGTTGACACCGTCGTTGCCGGTATTCGAACCCGTGACCAGCTCACGAAGCCGCTGAGCTGTGGCCGCTCCGCTCTCACGGCGAGCATCCATGAACCCCATGACGATCTCTGCCTGTTCAGCTGAAAGACCAGCACCTTTGGTAAAGTCGCCCGATGGGTCTTTGCGACCTTCACCGAGGAGCGCACGAACGCCGTCCATGCCGAGGCGGTCAAGCTTATCAATCGCACGCAGCACGATCCCACGCTCATTCACGAACTTATCAGGATCATTCGGATCGAGCACGCCCGCGACTTCCATCACACCGTTCAGAACCTTACGGTTGTTCACACGCACAACATAGTCACCGCGCGGAATGCCTACGACTTCAAGCGTATCAGAGAGCATCGCGCAAATCTCGGCATCCGCTGCAACAGTCGCTGCACCAACAGTATCGGCGTCACACTGATAGAACTGACGGAAGCGCCCCGGACCTGGCTTTTCATTACGCCAGACCGGACCCATCGCATAGCGCCGATAAGGGGTGGGAAGGTCATTGCGGAACTGCGCGTAAACGCGGGCAAGTGGCGCAGTCAGATCATAACGAAGCGCCACCCAATCGCTGTCGTCTTCCTGCCAAGCAAAGACACCCTCGTTCGGGCGATCCACATCAGGTAGAAACTTGCCCAGCGCCTCGACCGTTTCAACCGCGCTCGTTTCTAGCGCTTCAAAGCCGTAACGATGATACACCCCAGCGATCTGATTAAGCATAGTTGCACGCTCGGTGACCTCTACGCCGAAGTAGTCGCGGAAACCCTTGGGCGTGATTGCCTTGGGGCGGGGTTGTTTCTTGTCCTTGGCCATTTTGTCCTCGGTCGATGGTTTGCTTTGCCTTTAACGTGCGCGGCCCCTGAGAGCAACGCAGGCTTTGCTGTTTCTCGTGCGTCTTGACGCGCTTGCGGGCATAGACGCCGCGACAAGGTGCTGCTAATGGAGTTTTATGTCAGATATGTTGCGCCTCGAAGAACAGATTGCTCACCTCACCCGCGTGGTCGAGGAGCTGTCGGACGTTGTCGCCAAACAGCAAACAGATCTTGAACTTGCCAAGCGGCGCATCGGGATGCTTCTTGAACGTGAGGCCCAACGCGAAGTCGATGGTGAGGGAATGATCCCGCTTGCAGATCAGCGTCCGCCCCACTGGTAGGTTAAGGCTCTCTTAGCTCCACCGACACGACGTGCCCGTCATGTATCAAGATATCAGCCCAATGGCCGTTGGTACCAAATGACTCGTAAGCAGTTAAAAAGGTTGTTGATTTTGAAAGCGCATCAAGCTGTGCACCGCACGGCTCTCCAACAGAAACACCGCAGAATTGTGACTGAATAAGGTCATAGGCTTTGTCCGTCGCACTTGAAGCCTTGCGCCCTGTCTTGTAGCGCAGCACTTCATAAGTCCCAACGTCTCCGAACATAACCATTGCCGCAGTGAATTGACGAGCACAGGCGTCAGGGAACCCTGTAAGATAGAAGCTCCGCGCCGCCTCGGTGTTGCCGCCCGTATCGAATAGCCCATAGCCTGAAGCATTCGAAACCCGCGTTCCAAGTTCCTGTGGCGAAACTTCACAGTTCGTTCCAATCTCGCCATATGGAAGAAGCATACCTGTGCTGACAAGTTGAGAAGCAGGACCCGTTGCAGGAGGCGCCGCGTCGGCTTCAGGGGAATTGCGACTCAGGAAACCAAACAGGCCACGTTTGACCGAAGGCACCGAGGTATCATCCACTATATCATCGGCAACGATTACTTCGCCGTCAGAAAATTCGCCTTCAATCGATTCAGGCTGATCCACTTTGGGCCGCAGGAAAGCGAAGAAGCCTTTTCTCTCAGTGACCGTCCGGCTCGCAGAGATGTTGAGCGGTTCGGCATCTTCACTCAACTCGACGTCATCAAGCGTTTTGACGCGATCAATTGGACTGCTACATGCAGCTAAGACAATGCCGATCGCTAAAAAAAGCGCGTATTTTCTCATAATTTCCGTCTCGACGCCCAAAACCACTCTACCGGTGGGTTAGTGACAGGTCTACGACACCAATCTGAATGCAGCAAGACTTTGCTGACCTAGACCTCTTCGACTTCGATCACACCGTTAAGCGATTTAATTGCGCCCTTAATCTGCGGATTGACTGGGTATTCTTCACCGATGTCTAGCTCGACTTCTCCCGGGAGATCTGGGCGCAGCAAGCAGAAGTAAATCGGACCACGGCCACCCCGAACTTTGTCTCGGCGGGCACCTTCAAGGACCGAAGCGACAGAGGCAATTGCCTCTTCTTCATCGACAAAAATTCGAAGCCCCAAACTGCCCGCGTCGGCGACCACGTTGTCGATGGGCGAAACCGAACGCGCCAAAAGCTTGAGCTGGTCGCTCTCCATTGTTGCTTCAACTTGAAGAACAACCTGAGCACCCGTTTCCAAATACTCGCGGCAAGCTTCGAGCGTATCCGAGAAGATCGTGACCTCATAGCCGCCGGTCGGATCGGAAAGCTGCGCAAAGGCAAAGCGATTTCCACGAGCCGACTTGCGTTCCTGACGCCCTGAAACGGTCCCCGCCATTTTCACGATACACGCGCCTCGCTCGGCTTTTGCCGCGACTTCATCGAGCGTCAAGACTTGCTTGCGCTTAAGCGCCGCAAGATAATCGTCCAAAGGATGGCCCGACAGGTAAAAGCCAATCGCCTTAAATTCCTCGGCCAAACGCTCGGCAGGGAGCCAGTCGTCACAGCGTGGCAAACGCGGCTCAGGAAGATCGTCCCCCGCATCACCAAAGAGCGAAACTTGGTTCGAGCTTTTCTGCTCGTGCACGGCGGCCGAATAACCCGCGAGAGCGTCAAGGCTTTCGAAGACGCGGCGCCGATTATTATCTAATTGATCAAAGGCACCTGCGCGAGCCAACATCTCCAGTGGACGTTTGCCGACACGTTTCAAATCCGCGCGGCGGGCAAAATCGAACAAGTTCACGAAAGGCTTGTCGCCGCGCGCTTCAACGATCAACTTCATCGCCTCGACGCCAACGTTCTTGAGAGCGCCCAGCGCATAGACCAGCTTC
>JAYPUF010000082.1:0-10448 GCA_038133925.1 Marivivens sp.
CTTTAACTGCCTCAATTGTGCCCGTTGTCCGGGTCTGAGATTAATGCTAACTCGGACCGCGCTGAATTGCCAGTAAATTCAGGGCAATCGGCGGAAATCGCGCGAACTGATCTGAAGAAGGCATCCAAAGGCATGAAAGTCAAAACACTCATTCTTGGGGCCGGTGCAGCAGGAATGTTCTGCGCCTCTCGCGCTGGAGCAGATGTTTTGGTCGTCGACCATGCGAAAGCCGCGGGCGAAAAGATCCGAATTTCGGGCGGTGGACGATGTAATTTCACCAATCTTGATATTCAATTTTCGAACTATATTTGCGCTAATCCGCATTTCCATAAGTCCGCTCTTTCACAATTCACACAATGGGACTTTATTGAGCTCATGGCCCAATATGGGATATCGTGGCACGAAAAGACCCTTGGACAACTCTTTTGCGATGAAAGTGCAAAGGACGTGGTCGCGATGCTTCGTCAAGAAATGGACAGGGCGGGTGCGGACCTCTGGCTCCAGACCGAGATAGAAACGGTCCAGAAAGACGGTGATCACTTTCGCGTGGCGCTCGTAAGACAAGGGCGGCGCGTGACGATCGAGGCCGAGAATGTCGTTGTGGCAACGGGCGGCAAATCGATCCCGAAAATGGGCGCAACAGGTATCGGATATAAGATTGCTTCGGATTTCGGCATCGCGGTCACCGAAACGCGTGCGGGTCTGGTCCCCTTTACCTTTGACGCAGATCGCTTCAAGCCGCTCGCAGGGCTTTCAACCGAGGTAACAGCGCGCGCTGCGCGCGGCCCTGCATTTAACGAAGGGATGCTGTTTACGCACCGCGGCCTTTCAGGGCCATCAATGCTCCAGATTTCGTCTTACTGGCGCGAAGGCGAAGCAATCACGCTCAATATGTCCCCCAAGAAACCTTTGGCGGAATTTCTCAAGGCCGAGAAGCGCGGCGCAGGGAAAAAGAACCTTACCACCATCCTTGGCGCACTCTTCCCTGCGCGGCTGGTCGAGCATCTTGCGGGTGTCATGGATATGTCCGGCAATATCGCGGATTGGTCCGACAAGCGGCTTACAGATTTGGCAGAACAGCTCCATACTTGGGAAATCGTGCCAACGGGGAGCGAAGGATACCGCACGGCCGAGGTTACACTTGGCGGCGTTGACACGGACGAGCTCTCATCGAAGACGCTCGAAGCCAAAAAGGTCAAAGGCCTCTATTTCATAGGGGAATGCGTCGATGTGACGGGGTGGCTCGGCGGATATAACTTCCAATGGGCATGGGCATCGGCGGCCGCTGCGGGCCGCGCAATCACCACTTAACCCAGTTTGGCGACTTGAGCGGCGAAATCATCGCCCCGCTTTTCGAAGTTATCGTATTGGTCAAAGCTTGCGCAGGCCGGTGCGAGGAGCACGACGTCGCCCGCTTCGGCTTCGTCAGCGGCGCGCGCAACGGCAACCTCCATCGTGGTACAAATCTCTGCCTCAACACCTTTGAGTTCGAGCGCGAACTTTTCGGCTTCACGACCGATCACATATGCTTTGGCGACGGAGCCGATGTGTGGCAAGAGTGCATCCACTCCGCCCTCTTTCTCGAGTCCACCGCAAATCCAACGGATACGCGGGAAGGCCTGTAACGCCTTGGCGGCGCTGTCCACGTTGGTTGCCTTGGAGTCGTTGACATATTTGACACCGCCGATTTCGGCAATCAATTGCGAGCGGTGTGGTAGACCAGGATAGGACTTCATCGCCTCTTCGATTTGACGCGGACCAATCCCGAGGGTTCGGCATGCCGCATAGGCCGCGCAAGCATTCTGATGGTTATGAGCCCCTGGAAGTCCTGCAATTTCGCGCAGATCAATTGATGCTACCTGTCGACCTTTGCGGTATTCGGAAAGAAAGCCTTTGCGTGCAAAAACGCTCCACCCCTCACCCGTTAATTTGCGGGTGGTCGAAATGGCAATCAGACGATCGTCGGCGCGGCCCATTGCAAGTTGATTGGCCAGATAGCGACCTTCATTTTCGTCGATACCGATAATCGCGCGATCAGGGCCTCCTTCGGCAAAAAGACGGCGCTTGGCCGCAAAGTAGCCGCCAACTCCCGCGTGGCGATCAAGGTGGTCCGGGCTAAGGTTCGTCAATATTGCAACGTCAGGCGTAAGCGCACGTGCCAAATCTGTTTGGTAGGATGACAGCTCGAGCACGATCACTTCGCCGTCTTGAGGCGGGTCAATATCAAGGACACCTCGGCCAATGTTGCCAGCAAGTTGGGTCGGACGGCCGCACTCCTTGAGAATGTGGTGCGTGAGTGCCGAGGTCGTTGATTTGCCATTCGACCCCGTAATCGCAATGACGCGCGGAGAGGTATCGAAGTCGTCAAACCCCTCGGCGGCGAAAGAGCGGAAGAAGAGACCGATGTCATTGTCCACCGGTACACCCGCGTCCCAAGCAAGCGAAATCACCGGATTGGGCGCTGGATAAAGATGCGGGATACCCGGTGACACGATCAGTGCCGCGACATCGTCAAAAGCACCCTCGCGCGCGAGATCACGGATTTCCAAGCCATCGGCCTGTGCTGCCTCGCGACTGGCGGGGCTGTCGTCCCAGCACACGGGTTGTGCACCGCCAGCGGCAAGCGCTTTGGCCGTCGCGCGGCCCGAACGGCCGAGGCCCAACACGGCAACAGTTTGGTTCTCGAACCCTTGAACAGGAATCATGGCATAGCCTCCGCTAATTGGCAGGAAGGTGCCGCCCCTTGTGTGTTATTGCAAGGGACGGGCTTGGTGGGTGCGGATTGTTTTTCAGGGCTCTGCCCTCTTGGCCTTTGGCCAATTCACCCGGGATACTTTGAGCACAAAGGCAATTAGCGAACTTTGAGTGTCGCAAGGCCTATCATGGCGAGAATGAGAGAAATGATCCAAAAGCGGATCACGATCTGAGGTTCGGACCAGCCTTTCTTCTCGTAATGGTGATGGATCGGCGCCATGAGGAAAACGCGTTTTCCCGTGCGTTTGAAATAGGCGACTTGGATAATCACGCTGAGCGTTTCCATCACGAAAAGACCGCCGACGATCGCAAGAACGATTTCGTGTTTGGTCGCCACAGCAATTGAGCCGAGCGCGCCTCCGAGGGCGAGTGAACCTGTGTCCCCCATGAAAACGGCCGCCGGCGGAGCGTTGTACCAAAGAAAGCCGAGGCCACCGCCGATAAGACCTGCGCAGAATATCAGCAACTCGCCTGTATCAGGGACGTAATGGACTTCGAGGTAGTTGGTAAAGTCAACGCGACCAACCGCGTAGGCGATGATGCCGAAGGTTGCCGCAGCGATCATCACGGGCATGATGGCAAGGCCATCGAGGCCATCCGTGAAGTTGACCGCATTGGCCGCCCCGACGATGACGATCATGGCAAATGGCACAAAGAAGAACGACAAATTTAGCAACACGTCTTTGAAAACGGGAAGCGCAAGCTGGTTGGTCAAGTCTGCGGGGTGGTAGCTCGCAGCCCAAAAGCCAGCAATTGCGGCGACGAGGAAGCCGAGCGCGAGGCGGACCTTTCCAGACACACCATCGGTGTTTTGCTTGCGCACTTTTGCATAATCGTCAGCAAAGCCGATCGCTGCATAGGAGAGCGTCACGAATAGAACGAGCAAAACATAAGGGTTATCTAGACGCGCCCATAGGAGCGTTGCAGTGGTCAGTGCTCCGACGATCAAGAGCCCGCCCATCGTGGGAGTGCCTTGCTTGGCGAAATGACCCTCGGGACCGTCTGAACGGATCGGCTGGCCCTTGCCTTGCTTGCGGCGCAGGACATTTATGAGGGGTTTACCGAACAGGAAGCCAAAGATCAGCCCAGTGAAGAGAGCACCGCCTGCGCGGAATGTAATGTAACGGAAGAGGTTGAAAAAATCGCCGCCATCAGACAGCGCTGTGAGCCAATATAGCATCGTTTATACCTCTTCTTCCAATCTAGGGTTGCGTTGCCCCATTTTTCGGATGGCGTCAACAACGAGGCTGACTTTGCTCCCCTTAGAGCCTTTGACCAAAACCACATCACCGCTGTCTACGAGCTTTGCAATCTGCGGCAAGAGGTCGGTCGCGCTTTGGGCCCATCGCCCACGTTTTTCTTCGGGGAGTGCATCATACAAGTGTTTCATGCGCGGACCAACGCAGTGCACGAGACCTACGTTTTGAAGCGAACTGTCATTGGCCACATTTTCATGGAGCGCGATTTCGTCTGGTCCAAGCTCGAGCATATCACCCAAAATCGCAATCCTGCGGCCTGCGTGCCAGCGACCGACACCATCGCGCGGGCTGCGCGAGGCAAGAACTTCGAGCGATGCGGCAAGCGAGGTGGGATTGGCGTTGAACGCGTCATCGATCAGATCAAGGTACTCATCTGATTTTGCGGCATCCAGAAAGACCGTTTCTGCTGTCCCCCGCCCTGCTGGCGGCGCCCATTCCGACAAATCAAGCAGTGCTTTAACACGGTCTGCGCCAAGTGCGGAGACTACGGCGATTACACCCAGCGCATTTTGGGCAAAGTGACGACCTTCTGTCCCGATCTTGAGTAGGATCGGCGTGCGCCATGCAAAGCCTTTTGCGATTGTGTGACCTTCACGGATGCGTACCTCTGTCAAACGGTGATGGCATCCCTTTGACTGGCCAAATGTGATGACTTTGGCGTCCTTGGATTTGGCCGCATCAATTAGGATCGAGGTTGTGGAAAGATCGCCGTTCAGAACAGCAATGCCATTGGGTTCGAGCCCATCACAGATCGACGCTTTCTCGCGTGCGATACCTTCGATGTTCTCAAAGGCCTCAAGGTGCGCTGCAGCAACGGTTGTGACCATAACAACATGGGGGCGCGCCATCGCTACAAGCGGTGAAATCTCGCCCGGGTGGTTCATACCTATCTCGATCACTGCGTACTTAGTGTCCTGTGGCATCCGAGCAAGCGTAAGTGGAACCCCCCAATGGTTATTATAGCTTGCCTCGGCAGCATGCGTTTTTCCCTGCTTAGAGAGTACAGTGCGCAGCATCTCCTTGGTCGACGTTTTCCCGACAGACCCAGTCACGGCGACAACTCGGGCCTCGGTGCGTGATCGCGCGGCGCGGCCCAAGGCTTCGAGAGCCGCAAGCACATCAGAAACGATGAGAAGCGGCGCGTCTTCGGCCACGCCTTCGGGACGATGGGTCACCAGCGCTGCGCCGGCCCCTTTTTCCAAAGCCTGCGCAACGAACTCGTGCCCATCGCGGGCCGCCTTGAGAGCAACAAAGAGGTCGCCGACCTGAATTGTCCGAGTATCAATCGAAACACCACTCACCTCGAAATGGGTGGTTGCAGTACCGCCAGTCGCCTGAGCGGCATCTATCGAAGTCCAAAGTGTCATCAGATCTTTCCATCCAGAGCAGCGACAGCAACGCTTGCCTGCTCTACATCATCAAATGGGAGAACATCATCGCCGATGATTTGACCGGTCTCATGACCTTTGCCCGCAACAAGAAGGGCATCGCCCGGTTCCAGCATATCCGCAGCTCTGAGGATCGCTTCGGCGCGGTCTGCAATCTCGATTGTACGGTCAAAGCCACCTGCGTTGATCGCGCCCTCCATCACCGCGGCGCGGATTTTGGTAGGGTCTTCGGAGCGCGGATTGTCATCCGTTACAATAACAAAGTCAGCGTTGCGTACAGCTTCGGCGCCCATAAGGGGCCGCTTTAACGTATCGCGGTCACCGCCTGCACCGACGATTGCGATGATGCGGCCCATCACATGCGGACGCATTGCACGAAGCGCAGTGCGAACTGCGTCAGGTGTGTGCGCATAATCGACGAAGACCGCCGCGCCGTTAGACCGCGTTGCGGCAAGCTGCATCCGGCCACGAACAGTCGTTAAGTGGGGTAAGGTCTCGAAGATAGCCGCAGGATCTTCGCCCGCCGCAATCACAAGGCCAGCAGCAAGCAAAACGTTGTCGGCCTGAAAACCGCCGACAAGATTAAGCCGCTTGAGATAGGTTTTTCCCTCGAAGGAAAAGCGAAGCTCTTGTCCCGTTGCATCAAAGCGCTGCGCGCTTAAGTAGAGGTCAGCTTCTTCGCGACGACCGACTCGAATAACGTCTTGATCCCGATCTTCCGCGATATCGGCAACGCGTGCACCTTTGGGGTCATCGATATTGATGACAGCGCCTGCTTCAGGGGGAAGCACGCGGTCAAAAAGCCCCATCTTGGCATCGAAATACGCTTCAAAGGTCTTGTGATAATCAAGGTGGTCTTGGGTAAAATTGGTAAAGCCAGCCGCCTTTAGGATCACACCATCTAGACGGCGCTGATCCAACCCATGGCTCGATGCTTCCATCGACAGATGTGTCACGCCCTGCCGAGCGGCTTCGGCCATGACACGGTGCAGCGTGATCGGCTCGGGTGTCGTGTGTCGAAGCGGATACGTCCATGCACCTTCGACGCCAGTGGTTCCAAGGTTACATGCCTCGTGCCCCAACTCGAGCCAGATCTGCCGGCAAAAAGTCGAAACAGAGGTCTTACCGTTGGTTCCCGTGACCGCCACAACGGTGGATGGCGTCGGACCAAACCAAATGGCCGCCGTCTGGGCAAGTGCAGCCCGAGCATCCTCGGCAACGATCAATGCGATGCCTGCTGCCTCAGCCTCGGCCCCACAAAGTGCTGCGCCTTCTAGGTCGGTCAAAACAGCGCTCGCCCCCATAGCGATCGCTTTGCTCACAAAGGTCGCGCCGTGAACTTTCGTTCCTGGCAAAGCAAAGAACAACGTACCATCGGTAATCTCTCGGCTATCAACGCTGATACCGGTGATTACGGCTTCTCGTCCGCCACGTGCACGCAGTCCTAGGGCCGCAAGATTAGAAGTTTTATTTGCTGCCCCGTCGGTCATTACGTTCCTCGTTTAGTTCGAGGTGAGTGTTACACCCTCTAGAGAGGACATTTCAATCTGTGGTCTTAGCCCAAGTAGAGGAGCGACGCGGCGGATCATCTCGGCGGCGACCGGAACAGCGGTCCAACCTGCTGTTCGACGCGGTTCGGTGCCGGAGGTTTCGACCGGCTCATCAAGAGTGACGATCAACACGTAACGAGGGTCGGACGCAGGGAACATTGACGCAAAAGTCGCAATCACCTTGTCATCATAGTAGCCACCAGTAGGTTTTGGCTTGTCCGCAGTACCGGTCTTGCCCGCAACCTCATAGCCGGCAACTTCTCCAAACGAAGCGGTGCCCCGCACAACAACCTGACGAAGCATCTGAACAGCTGCATCAGCCGAAGTTTCCGAGATCAAGCGCTCGCCCATTGTTGCGTGATCCTGTTTCAGCAGCGTCGGAGTGACCTGCAGACCGCCGTTTGCGATAGTCGAATAGGCAGCGGCAAGATGCAGCGGAGAAGCCGACAGTCCGTGCCCATATGAAATGGTCATCGTCGAAATCTCGGACCATTGTTTTGGCTGAAGCGGCCGCCCAGAGGCCGCTTCGATCAACTCAACGCCAGTGGGTTTAAGAAAACCAAGCGTTTCAAGGAAAGATTTTTGGCGCTCAGGCCCGATTTGGAGAGCAATGCGCGCGGTCCCAACGTTCGAGGATTTCACAATCACATCGGTCGTGGTCAGTTGTGGGCCGTAATTGTGGAAGTCATTGATACGGAAGCGGCCCCAAGTCATCGGGCCTTTTGTATCAATCATCGTATCGGGATTGACGAGACCGAGTTCCATCGCCTGTGCGACGGCAAAGATCTTGAAAGTCGAACCGAGTTCGTAAACACCTTGGACAGCGCGGTTAAAGAGCGGACTGTCAGACTGGTCGCCAGTCGTTAGTACCTGCGGACGATTATTCGGATCAAAATCAGGCAAAGACGCCATCGAGATGATTTCGCCAGTTCGCACGTCCATGAGGATCGACGTTGCGCCCTTTGCGTTCATAAGCATCATGCCGCCAGCCAATACGCGCTCTGCGGCGGCTTGGATTGTAAGGTCGATCGAAAGCTGAAGCGGAGCGCCTTCATTTGCGGGATCACGCAAATAGTCGTCGAATTGCTTTTCGACGCCCGCCACACCAATCACTTCGGCAGAATTCACACCTTCACGACCGAAACGTGCACCGCCCAAAATGTGAGAGGCAATCGGGCCATTTGGGTAGAGCCGCATCTCGCGCGGACCAAACAATAGACCTGGCTCGCCGATGTCGTGCACTTGCTGCATTTGCTCAGGGCTGATCTGACGCCTGATCCAGAGGAACTTTCGGTTTCCGGTAAAGTCCTTGTTAAGCCTTTCGACATCAAGCTCAGGGAAAATTGCGGCAAGCTCGGTCGCAGCTCGCGCAGGGTCAACCATCATCTGCGGCTGTGCATAAAGCGCATGGGTATCCATGTTTGTGGCAAGGATGCGGCCATTTCGATCAACAATATTGGCACGTTGGTTGATGATAGGGTTGCTTACCAACGCGGTGCGCGGCTCTTCTGGCTCGGTCGAGGCAATGATCCCCATCTTGCCGATAATCGCGACAAAGGCGAAAAAGAACATTAGCCCGAGCATAAGCAGGCGGCCTTCTGCACGCGTGCGCGATTTGTCTCGCATCTCTTCGTGGCGGACGCGCTTGTTCTCAGCTTCGATCACATCTGGGTTTTCACCGGTCTGACGCGCTTTGAGGATTCGCGCGAGCGGACGGAGTGGGGTACGGATCATAGTGGCTCCTCCCCTTCCAGAGTGCCTTTTACCTCGATCGCATCTGTGATCGGTAGCAATTCCGGCATCGGATAGATCACCTGATCGACACGTCCAAATGCATCGGGCATGATCGGGAGCAGGCCGAGGCGCTCAAAGTTCAAATCCGCAAGATCGCGAAGTCGGTCAGGACGGTTGAGATAGGCCCACTCTGCTTCGAGCGTGTTAAGACGCGCATGAGCAGCACCGATTTGGGTGTGAAGAGAACGTACTTCTTTGATCTGCTGCTGCGTCGCGTAATTCTCGCGATAGGCCCAAAAAGCCAGCGCCATAACGGCGAATGCAGACAGAACATAAAGTATACTACGCATTACTTTTCACCCTTGCGGAGAGGCATACCGAGCGCGGATCGCTCAACTTCAGCCGAAGGCGCGTCGGTCCGAGTAGCAACCCTGAGCTTGGCCGACCGCGAACGCGGGTTTTCGGCAAGTTCTTGGTCATCCGGACCGATAGCCTTGCGGCTCTTCAACTCAAAAGCAGGCTTTTCGCGATGGAGTTCCGGCGCATAACGATTGGCATTGCCAGTGCTCCCAGAACGAGCCTGAAGAAAACGTTTGACCATGCGATCTTCGACCGAATGGAATGTAACCACTGCGAGCTGCCCGCCTGATGCAAGTGCACGCTCGGCGGCCATGAGGCCGTCGGCAAGCTCGCCGTATTCATCATTCACCGCGATGCGCAATGCTTGAAACGTACGTGTCGCGGGATGGCTTTGGCCGGGTTTGGCGCGTGGCAGACAGCTCTCGACGATCTTGGCAAGCTGGAGCGTCGTCTCAATCGGCCTTGCATTGACGATTGCGCGAGCGATGCGGCGCGATGCACGTTCTTCTCCATAGAGATAGATGATCTCGGCCAGATCGACTTCTTCCGCAGTATTCACCAGATCAGCAGCGCTTGGACCCGATTGCGACATGCGCATATCAAGCGGACCTTCTCGCATGAACGAGAAGCCGCGCTCAGCCAAATCGAGCTGCATGGATGACACACCGAGGTCTAGCACAACGCCAGCAAGGTCAGACCCATACTCATCTAGGCGAGAGAACGTTCCTTCGACCAATTCAAGCCGATCGCCATACTCATGCGCCCAAGGTGCCGCCATTTCAAAAGCCAGCGGATCGCGGTCGACGCCGATGACCTTATCGGCGCCAGCCTCAAGCAAAGCCTTAGAATATCCCCCTGCCCCAAAGGTCCCATCAAGCCAAACGCCAGAAACAGGTGCGACCGCTTTGATAAGCGGTCGCAAAAGAACTGAGATGTGAGGCTGGTCAGGCGAGGACATTAGCTTCCCCCCAAGACACTGAGTGGATCAAAATCATCAGGCATGTCATCGAGCCAGCTGTCGATATCTGCACCGACCGTGGCTTGGAACGTCTCGTGGTTCCACATCTCGAAGCTTTCGCCCATGCCGCGGAAATAAATCTCGCCTTCATCAATCTTAAGCTTTTCACGAAGCTTCATTGGAAGGATCACGCGACCATCTTTATCGACCTCAAGCTCGGTCGACTGGGTGATCATCAGGTGCGAAAGGCGCTTTTTATCTGCAGTGCGCTCGCGGGGCATCGCATAAATCTCGGCGACAATCTTTTCGTGCTCGACCACGGTAAAGGCCTGAAGCTCGTTCTTGAGGTGCTGACCGTAAACAATAACGACACGAGGAGAGAGCCCCTCTGCCCACTTGGGGTCACCACCTTCTAGCACACGGCGATAAGGGGCCGGAATCGACA
>JAYPUF010000083.1:0-10351 GCA_038133925.1 Marivivens sp.
GCTGACCCACTTTGATATAGCCGAGACCCACGCGGACAAGAGCATCCATCTTTTCGCGAATGCTCGGAACGGCTTTAAAGAACTCTTGCGCGTCCTCGACCGTCATGTCCAAAACATCGGCGATGCTCTTCCCCTTGAACTTGATCTCAAGCGTTTCACGATTGTAACGCGCGCCTTTGCAGGTCTCGCAGGTGACATAAACATCAGGAAGGAAGTGCATCTCGATCTTGATAACGCCGTCACCCTGACAAGCCTCGCAACGACCACCTTTGACGTTGAACGAAAAACGGCCTGGTTTGTAGCCACGGGCTTGCGCCTCGGGAAGACCGGCAAACCAATCGCGGATCGGAGTAAAGGCCCCAGTATAGGTCGCAGGGTTCGAACGCGGGGTGCGCCCGATGGGGCGCTGGTCAATGTCGATCACCTTATCAAGGTGCTCGAACCCCTTAATCGTTTCACAGGGCGATGGGGTTTCCCGTGCCCCATTTAGCTTCATCGCTGCGTTTTTATAGAGCGTCTCGATGGTCAGAGTAGACTTACCGCCGCCAGACACACCCGTCACGCTGACGAACTTACCAAGAGGGAAATCAACGGTCACATCGTGCAGATTATTGCCCGAGGCTTTCACCACGGTAAGCTGCTTGCCGTTTCCCTTGCGCCGTTCAGATGGCACAGCAATCTCGCGCTTGCCCGAAAGATACTGCCCTGTCACCGAATTGGGGTTGGCCGCAATCTCGGCGGGCGTGCCGTGGGCAACCACTTGGCCGCCGTGCACCCCTGCCCCCGGACCGATGTCAAAGACATAATCCGCCTCGCGGATCGCGTCCTCGTCATGTTCGACGACGATCACGGTGTTGCCCTGATCGCGAAGGTTCTTGAGCGTGGTCAAAAGACGGTCGTTGTCGCGTTGGTGCAAGCCGATTGACGGCTCGTCGAGCACGTAGAGAACACCCGTAAGACCCGAGCCTATCTGGCTCGCCAGACGAATACGCTGGCTTTCACCACCTGAAAGCGTGCCCGCGTTGCGGCTCAGCGTTAGGTAGTCGAGGCCGACGTTATTGAGGAATCCCAGACGCTCGCGGATTTCCTTGAGGATTGCGCGGGCAATCTCGTTTTTCTGGTTGGTGAGACTGTCTGGAACGGTTCCGATCCAAGCATAGGCCTCTTTGATTGACATCTGAACGACTTGACCCACATGCAAACCGCCAATCTTAACCGCCAATGCCTCTTCGCGCAGACGGTAGCCGCCGCAAGAGCCGCAAGGACGATTGTTCTGATATTGCTCGAATTCTTCGCGCACCCATGAGCTATCGGTTTCGCGATAGCGGCGCTGCATGTTCGGGATCACGCCTTCGAATGGGCGAGCGACCTGATAAACTCGGCCCCCTTCGTCATAGCGGAATTGGATTTCTTCTTTACCAGAACCGTAGAGGAAAACCTTTTGCGCGTCCTCTGGAATGTCCTTCCAGCGGGCGTTCTTGTTAAAACCATAGTGCTTGGCAATCGCCTCAATTGTCTGGAGGAAATACGGTGACTTGCCCTTGCGCCAAGGGGCAATCGCACCGTCAGCCACTTTGAGCGTCACATCGGGAACGACAAGACGTTCGTCAAAGAAGAGCTCGACCCCGAGGCCATCACAGGACGGACAGGCCCCGAAAGGCGCGTTAAACGAAAAGAGACGCGGCTCGATCTCGGGGATGGTGAACCCACTCACCGGACAGGCGAATTTTTCAGAGAAGGTAAAGCGTTCTGGATCACCTTCGCTCGGTGCAGTCTCTAGGATTGCGATGCCGTCCGCTAGATCAAGCGCGGTGCGCAAACTGTCGGCAAGTCGTGTCTCAAGGCCCTCGCGCACTACGATACGGTCCACGACAACATCAATGTCATGGCGAAATTTCTTATCGAGGGTTGGTGGTTCATCTAGCTCGTAGAACTGGCCGTCGACTTTGACGCGCTGAAAGCCTTGTTTGCGCAGTTCGAGCATTTCCTTGCGATACTCGCCCTTGCGGTCACGCACGATCGGCGCAAGGAGATAACCGCGCGTTCCCTCCTGCATGGTCATGATACGGTCGACCATGTCTTGAACTTGCTGCGCTTCGATCGGAAGACCCGTCGCAGGACTATAGGGCGTGCCAACCCGCGCAAACAACAGACGCATATAGTCATAGATCTCGGTCACCGTACCAACGGTCGAACGCGGGTTCTTAGAGGTGGTCTTTTGTTCGATGGAAATGGCAGGTGAAAGTCCCGAGATGTGATCCACATCGGGTTTTTCCATCATATCGAGGAACTGGCGCGCGTAGGCGGAAAGCGATTCCACATAGCGGCGCTGGCCTTCTGCATAGATCGTATCGAAGGCGAGAGATGATTTCCCCGACCCCGAAAGCCCTGTAATCACAACAAGTTCGTCGCGCGGAATATCTACGTCGATGTTCTTGAGATTGTGCTCGCGCGCGCCGCGCACTTCGATCTTTTTCAGCTCAGCCATTCTGGCCCCCAGGTTATGCCAGCTACACATAGTCGAGCGGGCGCGAGTCTCCAACGAAAACTAAAGAACATTTAAAGAACATCGTCAGAAATTACCAGCATTTAGGCACCGTTTGCGAGAATCGACTGAAAATTTTTCAATGCCCCTTTACATTTCATTTTTCTAATATATATTATCATCACAAGCGAACAGCAAAACCAAAGGTGTGTCATGCTCTCGATGTTCAAGTCCCCCTCCCGCCCTGCTCCTCTTGATGTGCAGGCCGCAATCTCAAAGCACGCAGCCAACGAAATCGTCGTGATCGACGTTCGCGAGGCTGGTGAAGTTGCTGCCTCGGGCAAAGCCAAGAATGCGGTGCACGTTCCTCTCGCTACACTGCGTATGAAGGCTGACCCGCGCAGCCCTGAGTGCCTCGAAATTTTCAAGAGCGGCAAGCCGATTGCGGTCTACTGCGCCGCTGGTGGTCGCGCCGGAATGGCGATGCAGGCTCTTGAACAAATGGGCCATCCCGAAGTGCACAATATCGGTGGTTTTGGCCACTGGGTCCAAGCAGGTGGACCGATCGGCTAACGTTCCCTAGCCGATCAAAACAAAAAAGCCCGCCGTATCCCCCGGCGGGCTTTTTTGTTCAGTTAATTACGCGTTCTAGAAGTGTAGCGCGCGGCCATAGGCGTCCAGCACCGCCTCGTGCATCATCTCGGACAATGTCGGATGCGGGAAGACGGTATTCATCAGGTCCTCTTCGGTGGTCTCAAGTGCGCGACCAACCACGTAACCTTGGATGAGCTCGGTGACTTCCGCTCCGACCATGTGCGCGCCAAGCAGTTCGCCCGTCTTGGCATCAAAGACCGTTTTGATCATGCCTTCAGGCTCACCAAGAGCGATAGCCTTGCCATTGCCGATAAAGGGGAAACGACCAACTTTGATCTCGTAACCTGCCTCTTTCGCCTTAGCTTCGGTTAGGCCGACAGAGGCAACCTGCGGATGGCAGTATGTGCAACCCGCGATCGAGTTCGGCTTGATCGGGTGTGGATGTTTACCCGCGATCAGCTCGGCCACCATGACACCTTCGTGGCTGGCTTTGTGGGCAAGCCAAGGTGCACCGGCGATATCACCGATTGCAAAAAGACCTTCGACGCCAGTGCGGCAGAATTCATCGGTCACAACATGGGTGCGGTCAATCTTGACGCCCATGTCTTCAAGGCCGAGGTTTTCGACGTTCCCGACGATACCCACGGCGGAAATAACCGTGTCGAACTCTTGCTTTTCGACCTTGCCGCCAACTTCGATATGCGCGGTCACTTTGCCTTTGCCGCGGTCTAGCTGTTTGACCATGGCTTTCTCCATGATCTTCATGCCTTGCTTGACGAATTGCTTCTTAGCAAATGCGCTGATTTCAGCGTCTTCAACGGGAAGCACGCGGTCCATAACCTCGACCACAGTCGTGTCGGCACCAAGGGTGTTATAGAAACTCGCAAATTCGATGCCGATTGCACCCGAACCGATCACGAGAAGCTTTTTTGGCATGCGCGGCGGCGTAAGAGCGGTCTTGTAGGTCCATACAAGATCGCCATCCGCCTCAAGTCCGGGAAGCTCACGCGCGCGCGCACCAGTCGCGACGACAATAGCCTTGGCGGTGAGTTCTTCTGTTCCCTTATCGGTTTTGACCGTGACCTTGCCTTTGCCCGAAAGCTTGGCCTCGCCCATGATCGAAGTGATCTTGTTCTTCTTGAAAAGGTGGCCGATGCCACCAGAAAGCTGCTTGGCCACTCCGCGCGAACGCTTGACCACTGCATCAAGATCATAGCCGATGCCGTCTGCCTTTAGGCCGAACTCTTTGGCACGGTGCATCAGGTGAAAAACCTCGGACGAACGAAGCATCGCCTTGGTCGGAATACAGCCCCAGTTCAGGCAAATACCACCAAGATGCTCACGCTCCACACATGCGACATTCAAGCCAAGCTGGGCACCACGGATCGCGGCGACATAACCACCCGGACCTGCGCCAATGACGATCATGTCAAAATTCTTTGCGGCCATGAGACCCTCCTCCGGTTTCAAAATTAGTTTGACGTTAAACTATTTTTCCAAACTTCGGAATAGGGTCATTAGCATGGCAGCTATCGAAAATGTGCAAGCCTTGAAATTAAAATACAAATCAAATAGTTAAGAGAGGGGCAAAGCCGTCTTTGTCCCTTCAGACATTCTTTTGACCAGCGCGGCATATGCCCCTGCGTCCAAAAACTTTTGTTCGGCTTCAGTCATTTCGCGCCCGAGCGCCTCGTTGCGATAGGGAAAGCGCCCGAAGTCACGAATGATCGCACGGTGCGCTTCGGCATGAATGATATTGCTTGTTTCTCCGCTCATCCGCGTTTGGAAAAGTTCGACGGAACGGTCCTGATCCACAAGGTTCTCTGAATGCATGAGCGGCAAAAAGAAAAACTGGCGGCTTTGCGGATCAACGTCTTGGTCCCAGTTGCGCGAAATGGCATGTTTCGCGGCCGTGCGCGCCAGCGGATCAGATGCAAAAGAACGGCTATCTCCACGAAACATATTGCGCGGAAATTGATCGGTGAGAATGAGATAGGCAAGCGCTCCCTGCGCATCTATGAGCCACGGACCATAGGCCCCTTCCATCGCTTCGAACCAGTGCTTTTCAAAGGTGTCGCGGATTTGCGCGTCAAGCTCGTCGCCGCCCATATACCAGCCCTTTGGCCCAACATCGTTGATCCAAAAATCAACGATTTGTTCAGCGAGTGTCATTCTTTGGCCCCTTCGCTCTCTTCCAGTTCGGCTTCGATATAGACCTCTTGCGCGACCTCAACCGCCACGGGACTGGCGGAAGCCAAAATCGGTGCATAAGGCACAGTGTCCGAGACCTGCGTTGCAGACTTACGGCGTGTCATCCGCCAGAGACCATAGACGCCCAGCGCAAGGAGCTGGCTGCCGACATAGAGCCAATATGCCTCGGCAGAGACCGACGTCATCACCCAACCAAGGATAAGAGGACCAAAGATTGCCCCGACCCCGTTGATAAAGAGGAAGCCGGCGGATGCTGCTGCCATATCCTCACGGGCAAGGTAATCGTTCGCATAAGCAATCAAGAGCGCATAGAGCGGATTAGATGCCCCTCCAACAACTGACGCGCTCAGGATGATCAACCAATAGTGCCCGGGAAAAATGAATGAAAGAACCGCGCCTGCCCCACCAATGAGCGCAAGCACGATGATCAACAGACGCCGATCCATACGGTCCGAAATCCAGCCAACAGGATACTGAAGAAAAAGCGCCATCACATAGATTGACGAAACCATGATGGAAATCTCGCTCACCGTCAGTCCGACGCGCGAGCCATAAACAGCGGACATCCCGAATTGCGCTGCAAAAACGCCGCCCAAAAGGAGCATTCCCATACAGGCAAGTGGTGACGTCTTGATCAATTGGCGAAGCGTAAGCGGCTTTGTCGTTTCAAAGGCAGGAACTGGACGCACCGACAAAAGGATTGGCGCAAAGGACAGCGACACGAGAACAGATGGGATAATAAAGAGCACGTAACCGCTCACATCCCCTAGTACCACGAGATACTGTGCGAGAATAATCGCGCTCATCTGTGTGATCATATAGAGCGAAAGTGCCTTGCCACGGTTCTCGTTCGAAGCCGCGTCGTTAAGCCAACTCTCTGAAGTGATGTAAACGCCGCAAAAGCAGAAACCGATGAGCACGCGACCGATCATCCACGCCCACGGCTCGGTCAGCGTCGGGTACAGGATCAGAACCGCTGAAATGGTTGAGCCCAGCGCGGCAAAAACTCGGATGTGTCCTACACGGCGGATCAGCGTTGGAGCGATACGCGAAGCAAACAAGAAGCCGACGAAATAGGCTGACATGACGAGTGACATTTGAAAGGTCGTGAAACCTTCAAGTTCACCGCGCAGACCAAGCAACGTCCCTTGCAGGCCGTTACCTATCATAAGCATGAATAGCCCGAGCAAGAGCGCCCAAGAGCTGCTAAGAACTTGAAACATAAGACTTCCTTTTCCGCCCTAAGTTAGATGCGGCATATCATTTTTCATTTGCACGAAAGAATTTCGGATCAGTCGCGCGGTAATAGAAGCGAGGAGTCACCATACGAGAAGAACCGGTATCCTCGACCTATAGCATGAGCATAGATCGCCTTTACGGTTTCCACCCCCATCATTGCCGACACTAACATCATTAAAGTCGACTTTGGCAGGTGAAAATTCGTCATCAATCCATCGGCTATCCGGAACTGAAACCCGGGGGTAATGAAAATATCGGTCGGGCCTTCCCACGGTGCGATACCTACTTCGGTCGCGGCGCTCTCGACGAGGCGAAGAGCCGTTGTGCCGACTGGGATGACACGCCCGCCCTTGGCTTTGGTTTCATTGATCTCTTGAGCGGCCTCTGCGCTCACCCTACCCCATTCCGAATGCATTTTATGCTCGGCGATATTGTCGACCTTGACTGGTAAGAAGGTTCCTGCCCCGACATGCAGCGTCACATGAGTAAAGGTCACCCCCTTTTCCCGAAGCCGTTGCAGGAGCGCTTCGTCAAAGTGTAGCGAGGCAGTTGGGGCCGCAACGGCGCCGGAATTTTTGGCCCATACGGTTTGATAATCCAACTTATCCTTTTCATCGGCAGGGCGTTTGGCCGCGATGTAAGGAGGGAGCGGCATCGCTCCTGCCGCTGCAAGCGCCGCGTCGAAATCGTCACCAGTGAGATTAAAGCGAAGGCTCGCCTGCCCATCGGCACGGGAAATGACCTCGGCGGTCAAAGTCTCGCTAAAATGCACAGTCTCACCGTCTTGGATCTTTTTCAGAGGCTTCACGAGAGCCGTCCAAGTCCCATCGGCTTTTGGCTCCAACAAAGTCACTTCGATGCGCGCAGAAACAGGGCCTTGCACACTATCGCGATGCCGCAGGCCAGAGAGCCTTGCGGGAATGACCTTGGTGTCATTCAGAACAAGCCGATCGCCAGAATTTAAGAGATCGACAAGATCAGTCACATGGAGATCCGTCAGTTCCCCCCCTCGCGCCAGCAGAAGGCGCGCAGAAGAGCGCGGCGAAGCAGGACGCGTCGCGATAAGCTCCTCGGGGAGATGAAAATCGAAGTCACTGAGTTTCAAGGGATCGTCCTATTGGTTCGTAGCAGTCGTGGGGCGGCGGAAAATGTTGCGTAACATACCAGGGGCCAGAACCGAAAGGGGGTTCACCGAAACCTCGGGCGCTGATGTCGTGCCGCCGAGATAATAGTTGAAACCGATAAGTCCCTCACCCGGACGCGTCAAAGCCGACCCGATCCCATTGATCAGATAAATGGGAGAGACGACCCCTTGGAGGTTCAGTGCCGACGTCTTGAGCCCATAGGTCCCATCGACAGAAATCCCCATCGACGCGCCTGTAGCTGAACCTTGGGTCACTATGATCTGATCTGGTGTTAGCTGGAATGACGCTTGGATGTCATCAAACACGATCCCTGGGCCATCGAGCCCTTGAAATAGGCCCACCACAGATACAGCGTTCAGGAGTTCTGCGATTGTTGGAACTTTGCGCACGCGAATGTCAGAAATTCTAAGCTCGCCATCGTATTCACCTCGAATGCCCTTGGGGGTCAGTATGAGGTCAAGCGAACCGCCTTCCGCTTCTTTTGTAACGGCCGAGGACGCAAGGAAGCGCCCAGCATTCGCTGATTGCAGTCGAACAGCGGTTCCCCCTTGATCCGGTGCAATCGTACCCGCCACCTGAGCACCATCATTGATCAACGCCGTGAACGAACCGTTTAGTCCACCATTCGTCGAAAAATCTCCAAGGAAGTTCGTCAAGGCGATGCTCTCAGTAATTACAAGCCGATCAAGAGCAACTTTGAGAGGCGATCCTCCCTCGGACGTGCCACCGCCTGTTTTGGCAGAACGAATGTCCAAAGTACCGCCACGCACCTCGACCCCAACGGGGCGTCCTGCGCCTTGCGAGACAAGTTCGACTGACGCATCGAGCCAGCCGCCGAGTCGCACGGTCTCAAAGCGAGCGTGATCAAACGCCCCCTGATCATTCAAAACTATGTTCCCTGCGGCCTCTAGCCCCGAAGCATCGAGTGAAAGGCTATCAACCCTTGCGGGCTGACCGAGCGAGACCCCAAGCCGAAAGCTACCCTTGCTGCTTGCGGGTTTGAGCCACCCAAGCGCTGGGATGCTAAGCTCAATCCCACTTAGATCAGAACGAAGAACAAGCTCAGGGGCGCGCTCCGCCTCTAATTGAACCTCTACCTGCGCGGTGCCCCGTCCGCTCACCATTTCGGGCGGAAGCGCAATCCGGAATTCGTCGAGTGTCCTTTGCGAAAGTTCCACAGTGCCAGTAAGGCTCGAGCTCTTTGCGTTCTCGGCGTCAAAGGCTTTGACCCAAGTGATATTCGCTGGAACATCTCCTATGCGCACATCTCCCGACACCTCGAGCCCGCCTTCTGTACCATCAAGTGTTAGCAAGGCTGCCGAAATACGGTGCCCCTCGACAACCACATCGCTTTTTAGGTTTGTCAGGTCAGAGTGATAGCCAACCTCAACTTCGCTGAGTTTAAGGTCCTTCTTGAGCGGGAGAGTAAGGGACACTTTGGACGCCGCATTTCCATCTGCCATTGCGGCATCACGATTGGCGCGCTTTAGGAACTCGAATGGCGGCAAATCGATTAAGGAAAGAGAGGCCGTAATCGTGCTCGTTAGATCAAGGTCGATCTCGGCGATTGCGGGCTTTTGACCAAGATTGTCGATATGAAAGACCGATCCTGCGGCATCAATCTCGCCGCCCTGAGGCGCGATGACCTTCCCACCATTTAAAACGGCTGTGAAGTTCCCCCGTGCCATTTCGGCAAATCCATCTGCCCCTGTGATTGGTGGGAAATCCTTTAAATAACGGATCGACATATCGGCGAACTGCCAGCTTAGACCAAGATCAGGCTTTTGCTCAGGCCGAATACGCAGCGCCAATCCACCATCAAAAGCATACCCGCCCGAAAGGTTGTTCATAATCCAAAGCCGCGTGCGTGGCTTGACGGTATTCGGCCAAAACGCAGCAAGGTTCTCGGGGCTGACACGATCAGACGTCGCGTCGAGATCAACACTCCAGCCACCTTCCTGAACGCGGACCTGAGCCGTTCCGTTGAGCGCGTCCTCGCCGGTGCGCGCGTAATACTGGCCAACGTCCACCTCGAACGGCGACAGACGCATCCTGAAATCAATGCTCGCTTCGTCAATGCGCTGAGGTGCGTCGTAATATCCAGCTGGGTCAAGCACCACGTTGGTCAGCGAGAGTTGAGAAACAAGCGCCTGCGGAAATTCACCTTGGAATTCGCGCAAATACGCTTGCCCCTCCGCATCGAACTGGCCCCATGCGGTGCGTGCGCTCACGCGATCAAAACTGATCAGCTGCTCTTCAGGATGATAGGTCAGATAGGTGCTTAGACGCTCGAATGGCACGGGATCTACGTTCCCATTCGGCTTAAGCGCTCCCTCTTCAATAATAAGAGAGGTATGAAGGCTTTCTATCGCGCCCGTTTCATCGGTAGAGGCACGGATCGCGGCAGAAACAGGTGCATCCAAGACGCTCAACCAGTTCAGGACAGGCGCCTGTGATGCAATGTCAGCCGTAAACGCGTTCTGCACGGTCACCGACATGACCGCCTTATGGCTTTCGCGGAGGCTTTCGTAATTAAGCAAAACAGTGGTGACGTCCGAGCGTCCGGAAAGGAGCCCAGCCGCACCTCTTAGGCTGATGACCTGCCCTCTGAGATCGAGCGAAAGCTCGCCACCATCGACGATCCAACTCCGCCCCGCACGAGCATCTTCGAAATTGA
>JAYPUF010000084.1:0-10101 GCA_038133925.1 Marivivens sp.
TCCATGTGCAGATGGCGGACGAGGCCGTTCACATTGGCCCGCCCCCTGCGAACCAATCCTATATCGTCATCGACAAGGTGATGGAGGCAATCAAGAAATCGGGCGCTGAAGCAGTTCACCCTGGTTATGGTTTCCTTTCCGAGAACGCGAAATTTGCCGAAGCGCTTGAAGCTGCCGGTGTCGAATTCGTCGGACCTCCGGTCAAAGCGATTGAAGCGATGGGTGACAAGATCACCTCGAAGAAGATCGCGCAGGAAGCAGGCGTTAACACTGTTCCCGGATACATGGGGCTGATTGCGGACGCCGATGAGGCCGTTAAAATCTCGAACGAGATTGGCTACCCCGTCATGATTAAAGCGTCGGCTGGCGGCGGCGGTAAGGGCATGCGCATCGCATGGAACGACACCGAAGCCCGCGAAGGCTTTGAGTCCTCGAAGAACGAAGCGGCGAACTCATTTGGTGACGACCGTATCTTTATCGAAAAGTTCGTCACCCAGCCGCGCCACATCGAGATTCAAGTGCTCGCCGACAAGCACGGCAACTGCGTTTACCTGCACGAGCGCGAATGTTCGATCCAGCGCCGCAATCAAAAGGTTGTAGAAGAGGCGCCGTCGCCGTTCCTTGATGAAGCCACCCGCAAAGCAATGGGCGAGCAGTCTGTCGCTTTGGCCAAGGCTGTGGGTTATGCCTCGGCTGGCACCGTGGAATTCATCGTCGATGGCGACCGTAACTTCTACTTCCTCGAGATGAACACTCGTCTTCAGGTGGAACACCCTGTGACCGAGCTTATCACTGGCATCGACCTTGTTGAGCAGATGCTTCGCGTCGCCAACGGCGAGCCGCTCACGATCAAGCAAGAAGATCTCAAGATCAATGGCTGGGCCATCGAGAACCGTCTCTATGCAGAAGACCCGTATCGGAACTTTTTGCCATCAATTGGCCGTCTGAGCCAGTATCGTCCCCCTGTTGAAGGCCAGACTGAGACGGGCGGAATCGTGCGCAACGACACCGGCGTTTACGAGGGTGGCGAGATTTCGATGTATTACGATCCGATGATCGCCAAGCTATGCACATGGGCGCCGACCCGCGCGCAGGCAATCGAGGAAATGCGCGTCGCATTGGATACGTTCGAGGTTGAGGGCATTGGTCACAACCTTCCATTTGTTGCCGCGGTTATGGACCACGAGCGCTTTACCTCAGGCAATATGACCACTGCGTTCATCGCAGAAGAGTACCCCGAAGGCTTTGAGGGCGTAACGCTTCCGCAAGAACAGCTTGTGCGCGTTGCAGCAGCTGCTGCGGCGATGAACCGAGTTGCTGAAATTCGCCGCGCTCGTATTTCTGGTCGCATGGACAATCACGAGCGCCATGTGGGTGAAGATTGGGTTGTCTCGCTTCAGGGGGAAAGCTTTGCGGCAAAGATTGATGCAGACCGTGAAGGGTCGAACGTAACCATAAATGGAAAGACCTATCGCGTCGAAGGGGCGTGGACCCCAGGTGACAGCCTTGCTCAGATGAAGGTCGATGGTGCTTCGCTTGTTCTAAAGGTCGGCAAAATCAGCCATGGTTTCCGTCTGCGCTTCCGCGGTGCTGACCTCAAGGTGCATGTGCGCACCCCGCGTCAGGCAGAGCTTGCCAAGTTGATGCCTGAAAAGCTCCCGCCGGATACCTCCAAGCTTTTGCTCTGCCCTATGCCTGGTCTCATCGTGAAGGTGAACGTGGCCGAAGGCGACGAGGTTCAGGAAGGACAGGCGCTTTGCACCGTCGAAGCTATGAAGATGGAAAACATCCTTCGTGCAGAGCGTAAGGGCGTTGTCACAAAAGTGAATGCGGCTCCCGGTGATAGCCTCGCTGTAGACGATGTAATCATGGAGTTTGAATAAGGTGGGTGAGGGGCGCATCATCTTGAAGGAAACCGCAGGCTTTAGTCTGGCTTTCCTCTCGTGGTGCGCCGCGACCTACTGGTTTGTGCCTGAACTGAGCCTCTATGCTGCACCCATGGCGGCAATGGGCGCATATAGCCTTTTGAGGCTCAATTGATGGTCCGTCGATCCTCAATCTCTTGCTGGCGCAGTGGCGACTTGTCTATGGAGCGTCCCAGTTCGCGAATGCTCCACGGCGCTGGCTTTCGCAGAGCGACGCGCCCGTCTTTGTCGATAAGCACGAGTTGGAACCCGCGCGGGCGTAGTTTTTGCCGGATATCTGACGCGTCGTTTGGGTCCGCATCGGTGATCAAGAGCACATCACGAGCTGCAAGGTCATCGGTGCGCTCTGCCAAGAGATCAAGCTGGTGTCGGAAATTTGGGTCATTTGGGCTGTCTGCAAAGATCACAATGGGTCTAGCCAACCAGATAAAGTCATTCAAATTTATATCTGATGCTTTGAATATCGCCGTTTTGTCCGCTTGCCATTGCTCGACGGAAGCGTTTTCCGCCGATGCAGGAAACGCGGCAAACGACAGGATTATCAACGGGATGGTTCGGAATGCTGTTCTGATCATACCGATGAATATAGGGCTTCATTTCGGCGAGTCTAAGGCCCGTGTGGGTACATACACAAACAATTTTATCATTAAGCCTTCGCTCAGGAGCGAGTGCACATGATCGGCCTCATCAAGAAACAGGTTTCGCACTGCGGGGCCCTTCTACGCGAGGCTTGGCGTATTGTGGACGTAATCTTACATTTGGGTGCCCATCGGACGGCAACGACGTCATTTCAGACCTTTTTAGAGAACGAGCGGCGGTCCCTCGCGGCGCGTGGTCTGGCGATTTGGACGCCGGAAAGAACGCGCAGCGGACTTTTTTCTGGACTTGTTGGTCGCCCAGATGAGTATTCGCCCGAACACATGCTCCGTGCGTCACGGTCGTCGGGCGTAATTCGCATTGAAGCAAAGAGGCTGGAGAATGAAGGGTTTCGGCAGCTCATCGTCTCCGAAGAAAACATGATCGGTGCGACCCGGGATAATCTTCGAGAAGCAGTACTTTATCCGACCACCGCAGAACGACTTGCCAACTTCAGAGTTGCTTTCGCGGATCGCTGCGTTCGCGTCGGTATCGCGATACGAGATTATGAGAGCTTTTGGTCTTCTGCACTTGCCTTTGCCGTTGCGCGGGGCCATCGCTTGCCGAGCCCCAGCGGCTTAGAGTCCTTGGCGCGTCAACCACGACGTTGGCGAGATGTGATCACCGATGTTGCGCAAGCGTTTCCGCGAGCCGAGGTGGTCGTCTGGCCATTTGAACGTTTCGCTGGGCAACCGCAATTCGCTTTCACGGCTTTGACAGGCATGGCCGCGCCGAAGCCCATTGAAATTTGGTGCAACAAAAGCCCCAATCTAAGCCGCCTTCGCCGCGTTCTCTATGATGCGGGACAGGATGGACAGGCGCTTCCACAAGGTAATGGGCGTTGGAACCCTTTCAGCGCGCACCAAAGCAAGCAGTTCTGGGATGACTACCAAGAGGATTTGGATTGGCTCCGTTCAGGGGCCGATGGAACTGCGACCTTTTATGAACATGCGCCGACTGCGCAGAAGAATTATCAAAGCAATAACATGACACAGACAGAAGTTTGCGGCGCATTGGCGGCCTCTCGGCTCGCAGCGCTGGTCACAGGAGGACGTCTCTATGGCAAACACTGAAAAATGGGCTGAATTGGCCAAGGGCGAGCTACGCGGACGCGAGCTTGACGATTTGACTTGGAATACTCTGGAAGGGATCAAGGTCAAGCCGCTCTACACGGAAGAGGACCTTCACGGGCTCTCGCACCTTGGGTCAATTCCGGGGGATGCACCCTATACACGCGGCCCGCGCGCGACAATGTATGCAGGTCGTCCATGGACCATTCGTCAGTACGCTGGTTTCTCAACTGCTGAAGAGTCGAATGCCTTCTACCGCAAGGGTCTGGCCGCTGGCGCACAAGGTGTTTCGGTTGCTTTCGACCTCGCAACCCACCGCGGTTACGACTCGGATCACCCACGTGTTGAGGGTGACGTCGGTAAAGCCGGCGTTGCGATCGACAGCGTCGAGGACATGAAGATCCTGTTCGATGGTATTCCTCTCGACAAAGTGTCGGTCTCGATGACCATGAATGGCGCTGTGATCCCGATCCTTGCGAACTTTATTGTTGCCGGCGAAGAGCAAGGCGTTGATCGTGCTGCGCTTTCGGGAACCATCCAGAACGACATCCTAAAAGAGTTCATGGTGCGCAACACCTATATCTATCCGCCCGAGCCTTCGATGCGGATCATCTCGGATATTATCGAGTACACTTCGAACGAGATGCCAAAGTTTAACTCGATCTCGATTTCGGGTTACCACATGCAGGAAGCCGGTGCGAACCTTGTACAGGAACTTGCCTTTACGCTTGCAGACGGACGTGAATACGTCCGAACCGCCATCAACGCTGGCATGGATGTTGATAAGTTCGCTCCGCGCCTGTCATTCTTCTTTGCGATCGGCATGAACTTCTTCATGGAGGTTGCAAAACTTCGCGCTGCCCGTCTTTTGTGGCACCGTATTATGTCCGAGTTCGACCCCAAAAAGCCCGGCTCGTCGATGCTCCGTACTCACTGTCAAACCTCGGGTGTGTCCTTACAAGAGCAGGACCCCTATAACAACGTTGTGCGTACCGCTTATGAAGCGATGGCTGCGGCTTTGGGTGGAACCCAATCCTTGCATACCAATGCTTTGGATGAAGCGATTGCGCTTCCGACAGAATTCTCTGCACGCATCGCTCGTAATACCCAGCTCATCCTTCAGGAAGAGACAGGGATCACCAACGTCGTCGATCCTCTTGCTGGGTCTTACTACATTGAAAACCTGACCCATCAGCTTGCTGAAGAAGCATGGAAGCTGATCGAGGAAGTCGAAGAAATGGGCGGTATGACCAAGGCTGTGGCTTCGGGCATGCCCAAACTTCGTATCGAGGAAAGCGCCGCGCGCCGTCAGGCTATGATTGATCGCGGCGAAGAGGTTGTGGTTGGCGTAAACAAATACCGTCTCTCGAAAGAGGACGAGCTCGACATTCTCGACATCGACAATGCGGCTGTTCGCAAAAGCCAGATCGCGCGACTTGAGCAAATCCGCTCGACCCGCGATGAAGCGATTTGCAGCGCAGCGCTCGCCGAAATCACGCGCCGCGCAACAGAGGGTGGCAATATACTTGAGGCAGCGGTTGATGCTGCCCGTGCCCGTGCCACCGTAGGAGAAATCAGCATGGCAATGGAGAAAATCTTTGGACGCCACCGTGCTGAGATCAAAACGCTCGCTGGCGTTTATGGCTCGGCATATGAAGGTGACGAAGGTTTCGCGGCCATTCAAAAAGACGTCGAGAAGTTCGCAGAAGATGAGGGCAGGCGCCCGCGTATGCTCGTTGTTAAAATGGGACAAGACGGCCACGACCGTGGTGCCAAAGTAATCGCGACTGCCTTTGCGGATATTGGTTTTGACGTTGATGTGGGACCACTCTTTCAAACACCTGAAGAGGCCGCTCAGGACGCCATCGACAACGACGTTCATATCGTTGGCATTTCGTCCCAAGCTGCGGGTCACAAAACACTGGCACCTAAGCTCGTAGAGGCGCTTCGCGCACAGGGCGCAGAAGACATCATCGTGATCTGTGGTGGCGTCATTCCGCAGCAGGACTATCAGTATCTGTATGATGCCGGTGTGAAAGCGATCTTTGGTCCGGGCACTAATATCCCCAAGGCCGCTTCCGACATCCTGCGAATTCTGGCCGAGACCCGCGGTTAATTCACGTTAATCTAAAATGAGAAAGGCCGGCAGAGCGCCGGCCTTTTTGCTTTTGAAACTTATTTCGCTGAAGCTCTTTCAGGCGCTTTTGATCCTGCGCTGAAAAGGACGAGATAACCGATAATTGCTGACAAAATCGAACCACCAAGGACGCCAACGCGGACCTCATTCATCAGCAGACCTTCGCCAAAGCTAAGACCGCCGATAAAGAGCGACATGGTAAAACCGATGCCTGCAAGGCAGGCGACACCGAAGATGTGTTGCCAGTTGACGCCATTTGGCAATCGCGCTGCGCCAAAAGTCACGAGCAGCCAAGTCACTCCGAAAACGCCGATCAACTTGCCGAGGAACAAGCCAAGCGCGATGCCAAGTGGAAGAACCGACAGGACGTCTTCGAGGCCCAATCCACCCAGAACGACTCCGGCGTTCGAGAAGGCGAAAATTGGCACAATCAAGAAGAACACATAGGGCGACAGGGCGTGTTCAAGAGCATGTAGCGGCGACTTGCCATACCGATCTTTGAGAGGAACAAAGAACGCGGTGATCACGCCTGCAAGCGTTGCGTGAACGCCAGATTTTAGCACTAGAACCCATAGTATTGCCCCTAAAAGCACAATTGGCGCCACGCGATGCAGCTTCTTGTGGTGACACCACCAAAGACCAGCCAAGGGAATGAGTGAGAGCCAGAGGTAGTCGATTTTGAGATCGGCCGTGTAGAACAACGCGATAATGATGATAGCGCCAAGGTCATCGAGGATTGCGAGTGTCAAGAGAAAGATTTTGAGCGCCGAAGGTGCGCGCGTACCTAGAAGCGCCAGCACTCCAACCGCAAAGGCAATGTCCGTCGCCGCTGGAATTGCCCAACCGTGGATGGTCTCGGCATTGCCCCAGTTGAAGAGCAAGAAGATAATCGCAGGCACAACCATGCCGCCCACTGCAGCAGCCCCGGGAAGGAAAACATCGCGCGGGTTCTTGAGCTTACCTTCAAGCATCTCACGTTTTAGCTCGAGGCCGATAAGGAAGAAGAACACAGCCATAAGGCCATCGTTAATCCACAGGATTAAGGGTTTCTGGAGCCCTTCACCATCAAGCGTGATTGCCAGATATGTATTAAGAGCCGCATGATAGCCGTTTGAAAGGGAAGAGTTTGCGACGATGAATGCGAGAGCAGCTGCTCCCATCAAGACGATGCCACCGGCAGCATCGTGCTTGAAGAACCGGTTAAGGGCGGTGCCTAGGGACATTGGTTTCTCCGACATGGTTAAGTCTACATAGTTACTACACCTATGGTGTAACGCTGCTCGATCAACCTTTGTTCCCAATTAAATTGAGCGATTATGTCGGAAATAGGATTGGAACCCTTTGCACATCATGCAAATAAGGGCATGAATACGAATTGGAGCGTGGAATGTCGATTTGGAGCAAGATTGCAGAGGCTATAGCCGCCCTTGCAAAGGGCGAGAGCCTTGCATCCGTTTTCGAACGCCTTCGCACTCCGCCTGAACGCTCGGTTGCATTTGCGATTGCCGTGATTGCTCTCGGTGCAAAGATGGCCAAAGCAGATGGGCTTGTCACACGCGATGAGGTGACTGCCTTTCGCGAGGTTTTTTCCATTCCTCCAGAGGATGAAGAAAAGGCCGCCAAGGTTTTTAATTTGGCGCGGCAGGACGTGGCTGGTTTTGAAGACTATGCCCGAAGCATCAAACGTATGTTTGGCGATGAGACAGAGCCGCTTTGTGATTTGATGGAGGGCCTCTTTCACATCGCCTTGGCGGATGGGGAATACCATCCCGGAGAGGACAAGTTTCTCGAGACCGTTGCAGGGATACTTGGTTTCGATGAGCGCCGCTTCAAGTCGATCAGAGCACGATTTGTGCCAGATGCTGAACGTGATCCCTTTGATGTTCTTGGGGTGTCGCCAGATGCGTCGAAAGAAGAAATTCGAGCGGCTTGGCGCAAAGCAGTCCGTGAGAGCCATCCTGATCAGATGATTGCCCGAGGTGTCCCAGAAGAGGCCTTGAAGATGGCCGAAGTCAGAATGGCCGCAATCAATGCGGCGTGGGAACGGATCAGCGAGATGCGTGCATGAGGATTGCGACCTATAACGTCGAGTGGTTCACAAATCTCTTTGACGATAAGGGGCAGCTCCTTGAGGATGAAAATTGGTCGGGCCGTATGGATGTGACACGGCGCGAGCAGCTGCACGCTCTGGGTCAGGTATTTCAAGCAATAGATGCCGACGCGATCATGGTGATCGAGGCGCCTGATGAAAACAGGCACAGGTCATCGCGCCTTGCACTTGAGAACTTTGCCGAACGGTTTGGATTGCGGACGTCGAAGGCCATCATTGGCTTTGGCAATGCAACGCAGCAAGAGATTGCATTATTATTTGATCCCTCGTTGATTGAGCCGAGCCATGACCCGCGCGAGACGGATGCCATTCCACGCTTTGATAGCGCGTTCCTCATTGATCTTGATACCGATGCCGCGCCGGACCTTGTCAAATGGAGCAAGCCACCGCTCGAGGTTGCGGTGCGCTCGCTCAAATCCGGCAGAGATTTTCGGATGATAGGTGTTCATGCAAAATCGAAAGCGCCCTATGGTTCGACTGATCCTTCAGAAATCTTGCGCATCAGCATCGAGAACCGACGCAAACAGCTGGCTCAGTGCATTTGGCTTCGCAAGCGAGTCGTTGAAGATTTGGCGTTGGGCGACGATGTGATCGTCCTTGGCGATTTCAACGACGGCCCTGGCTTGGACGAATATGAAAAGCTCTTTGGTCGCTCGTCGGTTGAGATTGTTCTGGGTGAAGACGGCGGAGAAAAGCTCTTTGACCCTCATGCCTCACTCGCGATTACGCAACGGATCGGGGCCAGTCCGACGACGTCGCGCTTTCGTATCCCGCCTGAGGGAAACTACCTTTCGGCATTTTTGGATTACATCATGATTTCACCGCGTCTGCGGTCGCTTGGTCCGCATTGGACCATTTGGCATCCCTTTGAGAACTTTAGTTGCTACGGCAATGAACCGCTCAGAGAGGCGCTTTTGACTGCCTCAGACCATTTTCCTGTCACGCTTGATATCGAGTTGTGATTTGGCGTTTTGCGCGGCACAGCTTATATCAGTCTCATGAAGAAAATTTACGCTCCTATTTTCGCGCTTTTGCTCACCGGCACCCCTGTTTTTGCCGAGGATAATGCTGAGGTTTCGGAAGGCTTTGACCTCATGGAAAAAGGGGTTCAGCTCTTTATGCAGGGGATATTTAACGAGTTGGAACCCACGATGAATGAGTTCCAGCAGTTGATTGATGAAGCGAGTCCTCAGCTAAAGGCACTTCTCCTTGAAATGGGGCCATCTCTTGTCGAAGCACTCAACAAAATCGACGACTTCTCATATTATGAGAAACCCGAGGTTCTTCCCAACGGAGATATTATCATTCGCCGCGAGAAAGGCGCACCGATCTATGTCCCGCCCGAGGAAATAGAGCCTCAGGCGGAGATTGAACTTTAACTTTGGAGAATTTCGACTTCTGTTTTTGAGGCCGTCAGAGCGCTTGCAAGTGATCCAAGACGGCTTTCGGCGACCTCGCCAAAGAGCGGTTTGGCGTGAGCATTAAGAACCAGCTTTAGCTCGCGCTTCTTTGGCTTCCATTTGAGTGTTCCGAATTGCTCATCAGCATTGAGCCAGAGCATAGCGCCAAGTCGCATCGCTTTGCCGAGGACCTCGGCATCGCGCATTTCATCATCGGTTAGCATTTTGAACAACGGTTCAAACCGCGAGCCTTCTCGTTTGTTCGAATAGCGATGGAGAAGCGAAAGACCGAGGAATATACGCTCGCCATGTTTCAAACCGCCAAGGTTCGCACGGGTCGCGTTGTCAAAGGCAATTTCGTCCCGATAATCGGGGTGCGCGCGCCATGTTACATCATGGAGCAAGCATGCGGCCTTGATGATGCGCTGCTTTTGCCAGTTTGCGTTCGGAAAGAGCGGCATGACAAAGTCGTAAAGAACTTTGCCAAAGCCAGGCAGGCGTGCATCTTTGGCCTCGGCAAAGCGGCAGGCTTCGATCAAGGGGTCGCGATCCCGAAGTTCTTGGGGCATTTGTTCGTAGAGCATGCCTTCTCGGATGCCGTAAGAGGAAACCGTAATATCCTTTGGCTTGAAGGTCTTGACCAATTCTCGGAGTACGATGATCGCGAGAGGAACCAAAGACATACGGTCGGATGAAATTCCACAACGGCCCCTAAGATCATCTAGGTTTGCAGATGCAATGTAGTCTGCGGTTGTTGCGATATTTCGGGCATTCATCCGATATTCATGGAGAACCGTGAGCGGGTAGCCACGACGCTCCATAT
>JAYPUF010000085.1:0-10006 GCA_038133925.1 Marivivens sp.
TCAGGCTCATGATCGCCATCGGCTCAATTCCCCGCTCGCGCAGGTCCTTGAGCGCAAGCGTGCCAAGGCGTTTGGAGAGCGCTTCACCCTGCGGACCGGTCAAGAGCGAGTGGTGCGCAAACTGAGGAACTGTGCCGCCAAGCGCGACGATCATCTGGATCTGGGTCGCGGTATTGGTCACGTGATCCGAGCCACGTACGACGTTGGTGATGCCGAACTCGACGTCATCGACCACAGAAGCGAGGGTATAAAGAAACTGACCGCTTTCCTTAATCAAAACCGGATCAGAAACAGAAGCGGCATCAATCGAGATCGGCCCCAGGATACCATCGGTCCATTCGATCCGCTCGCGATCAAGTTTAAAGCGCCAATGTGAGCCGCGCTCGGCACGAAGGCGATCTTTTTCTTCTTCGCTTAGCTCGAGCGCTGCACGGTCATAGACGGGCGGTTTGCCCATGTTGAGCTGCTTCTTACGCTTGAGGTCGAGCTCGACAGGGGTCTCAAAGCACTCATATAGACGACCCATTTCAATGAGCTTGGCCTTGGCCGCCTCATATTGAGCAAGTCGCGCAGATTGATACTCGATGCGATCCCACGAGATGCCAAGCCACGTCAGCGCATCCTTGATACCATCGACATACTCGGGCTTTGAACGCTCCTGATCAGTATCGTCGATCCGCAGGATAAACGTCCCGCCATTTTGTCGGGCAATAGCGAAATTCATCAGGGCAGCACGAAGGTTGCCGATGTGCATCCAGCCGGTGGGCGAAGGGGCGAAACGGGTCGTTGTCATGATCATCTCCTGTTGACGGAGCCTCTTTCACATCACGAGCCTTTTGTCCATATGAAGCAGTTTTCAAGGGGCTACCGCATAACCCTATGGCAGGTATTCTGTCCCGCTAACGATAAATTATTGCCACTGCGCAATGGAGAATTACTGTTACTGTCTAGCGGCAAAACCTTTGATGGATTGCCACATCAAATTTGACACCGCCCCGTTCGAGCAACCAATGTGCAGAGGTTCAGATGACAGTTGATCTACCCACACATCGCAGCTTTTCACTTGGCGACTTTAAAATCACCTCGCTCCTTGCCGGATCAACGCCGCGTGAAGACCCGCATAGCATTTTCGGCCTTAATGCCAGCAGCGAAGAATTTGCGCGCGTCAGTCGCGAGGCATTCTTACCCACGGATATGGCGCAGTTCTTTTTCACGCCCACCCTTGTGGACACCGGTGAAGATCTCATTCTCTTTGATACAGGTCTCAATGCGGCGGGGATGACTGCCGTCTTGTCCAAAGCAGGCTATGAGCCAAGTGACATTACGCACGTTGTGCTGACCCACATGCATGGGGACCATATCGGCGGGCTGATGAACGACGGAGCAGCCACATTCCCGAACGCTGCTTATTTCTCTAGCCAAGCCGAGTTTGATTACTGGGCGAGCGCCCCAAGCGAAGCATTCGAGGCAAACGTTCGTCCCCTTGCCGAACAGATGCAGTTTATTTCGGATGGGGCGACTGTGCGTTCTGGGATCACTGCGCTCGATGCATCAGGCCATACGCCCGGACATTTGGCTTTCATGCTGGAATCTTCCGGAAAGCAACTCCTTCTAATGGGCGACACCGCTAACCACTATGTTTACTCTCTCGCACACCCCGATTGGGAGGTCCGCTTTGACATGGACAAAACCGCAGCGGCAGCAACGCGGAGGCGCATCTTTGGTTTGGTGGCATCAGAGCGCATACCCCTCATTGGCTATCACATGCCCTTCCCCGGAGTAGGTTTTGTCGAACCACGAGACGACGGCTTCCACTTTGTCCCTCATAGTTATCAACTAATGGGCTAAGTTGGCGTGACAGGCCACTTCGCGCCGAGATCAGCAAGTCCTGTCAGGATCAGTTCCTCAAGTACACCAAGATCCACATCGCTAAGATTGTTCAAATACAGGCACGATTTACCTGTTTTGTGTTTTCCAAGCCGTGCAAGAATGCTCGAATAGTCTTGATAGCCGGGCATGATATAAATCGAGAGGTTTGCCTTGCGCGGCGCAAAACCAGTCGCAAGAAAATCCCCCTCTCGCCCACTTTCATAGATGTAATGATAAGAGCCGTAACCCACCATCGATGGCCCCCACATCTTTGGCTCATAGCCCGTGATCCGTTGAAAAAGAGCATCAAGCGCGAATGCATCCTCGCGCCGTTTGGGGCTTTCTGTTGCCTCTAGAAAAGCTTGAACAGATAAACCGGTCGCACGTGTCTTATTCTGAGCCATTTTCACCTCTTACTCACCAAAACTAGATGAGCGGGCGCAATACACAAAGACCAATCTGCTGCATCTTCAAGATGCAGCGCAAAAAAAGTGCGGCCCCGAATGGGGCCGCTCCGCTGGATTAGTTTGGAATTAAGCGATTAGCTTTGCGGTCACTTCGACCAGACGCTTCGCCTGATAGGCAACTGACTTTGCGCCAACTTCCGAAAGTTCGCCCGGCTGGGTCGAGAAACCATAGGGGTTGCCGCCGTCCTCGAACTTCACTCCGTCGCCGTAACCCGGAACAACCGGGATCATGCCGAAGTGCATCGCAGAGACATAGGTTTGCTGGATCGCGCCTTCGGTGCCGCCATTTTTGTTCTGCGCCGAAGCGGTAACCGAAACGGTCTTATTCAACAGTGCGCCTTCCATCCAAAGGCCACCAAGCGTATCGAGCCAAGCGCGGGTTTGCGATGCCATTCCGCCATAGCGGGTTGGCGAGCTGATAAAGATACCATCGGCCCATTTGAGGTCATCATTGCTGATGGTTGGAATGTCAGAAGCGCGCTCTGCTTGCGCCTTCCAAGCATCCTGCCCCTCTACAACTTCCTTAGGCGCAGTCTCGGGGATGCGGCGCAAACGCACCTCTGCACCTGCCTCTTCAGCCGCTTTCGCTGCCGCTGCTGCAATGCCGTGGTTGGTGCCATAAGTCGAATAGAATGCGATTGTGATTTTTGGATTTGCCATGTCGTGGACTCCTTTCAGTATCTTCACACTGAGAAGTAGTCACTCGCCTTTGACTTGTCCTCACACATTGGCGCAAACGATCTGTGCGCCAATGCGAAGACTCTCGCCTATCGAAAAACCGGCCCGTGTGCCCATTGGGTCATCGAGAAGCGCTCACCTTTCGTGACCGGCGTCACGCGATGAAGCATGTAACTTGGAAAGAAGGTGATCGAACCCCTATCCTTAACCGCCTCCCGCGCCTCAGCAGATGGCCAAAGCTCAAGAATGCCGCCCTCGTATGCATCAGGTTCAGAGAGCTGGACCACCATCGTGAGTTTGCGCTTTGCGGCGACATGGCCGTCTCCGATGTCCGAGTGCCAGACAAAGTGACCCTCTCGCTCTGAACCATAGCGCGCGACCTGAGGGCTTTCCGCTATATCGGTGATATCAAAGTTATAGGCCTCGCGATTGGCAACGCGCACAAGGTCGATAATCCGGTCCAAGACCCATTCCGTTCCTTCAACATCATCAAGCCAAACAAGGTCAGCCCGGCGAAAGTTATGGTTTTCACGCTGACCAACGAGGCGCGCGTCGCTCGCAGGCGCGGAACGAAAAGCTTCGAGGATACGATCGCATTCGACAGGAGAAAATGCGTCGGGCACCGAGTAAATGGTCAACATTGGCCGAAATCCACAATGTAAGAGAAAGGGGGTCGCGATATTCTCGATTCCCTACCGCGCCATTAGCGAAACCCCCTCTCCCCGCAAAGCGGCAAGAAGGGGCACCTGTCGTTCGGTGACATCGCTATTGCAGCGATGTCACATTACATAACGTCGACGATTACGCCTGTCTCTGCATCGACCAGAACAGTCTGCTCATTCACAACGAGATATCGATATTCTGGTTGGGGCGTTTCATAGGTCGGCACGATATCCATCGGCACGCCTGCCCCCACCACGACTTCTCCGTTCAGATAAACGGTTTGGACGGGGTTAGATGTCACATAAGTCACGGTCTCTACGGTCGGCTCGACGGTCGAAGCACCTGCTGCGGTGCCAAGGATACCGCCAGCGACAATACCACCGAGTGGGCCGCCGAGACCGTATGCAATCAGCGCACCGAGCGAGCCACCCGCGATCGCTGCAGCATTTTGGTCAGCCTTGCTTTCACCATCAGGCGAATAGGTCACAGTTTCGATTGTAACTGTCTGAGGTGCCATGTTCAGCGGGGTGAATTCCACGCCTTCCTCCACGGTGAGGTAGGGCGCATAGGACCAGCCGGTGACACCATCATAGGTGACCTTGCACCATTCGACACCTTCTACACAGCCCTCGACCATCGCGATTTCGCCCGCAGGGATGACCGTTTCAGCATCGTAAAAGACGCCCGGACCCGCGCGAAGATTAAGGTCAGTCGCAGCAGTTGCGTTCACCGAAGCAAGTACAGGCGCCGCTAGAGTAATCGCGGCGGCAGTTCCGAGAATAATGGACTTGGTATTCATAACGTTCTCCAAAAAATATGCCAATCAAAACCGGCGATTATGGGAAGAGAACGCAGCCTGCCGGCGCTTGGTTCCAACGGACTTTCGAGGCATAGGCGTGATTTCGCCAAACCTCGGAATAGCAATGGGCGGCTCGCGCCGCCCAGTAATCTTAGTATTTCGAGTTGTCGCGGAAGCGGTTGGCGATTGGGTAACGGCGATCAAGCCAAAATGCCCGCTTGGTAAGTCGGGTGCCTGGCGCAGACTGGAAGCGCTTGTATTCACTGATATAAACCAGATGCTCAACGCGCTTCACCGTATCGCGATCATAGCCCTTGGCCACACATTCTTCGACACTTGCTTCTTGATCGACAAGAAGATCCAAAATGGCGTCGAGAACAGGATAAGGCGGAAGGCTGTCCTCGTCCTTTTGGTCTGGCCGAAGCTCGGCTGAAGGTGGCTTGTCGATGATCGACACCGGGATCACCTCGCCCGTGGGGCCTTGCATCCAATCGCGATGATTGTTGTTTCTCCAACGACAAGTCTCAAACACGCGCGTCTTATAAAGGTCTTTGATCGGGTTGTAGCCACCATTCATGTCACCATAAATCGTGGCATAGCCAACTGCGACTTCGGACTTATTACCCGTGGTAAGAAGCATCTCTCCGAACTTGTTGGACACCGCCATCAAAAGAAGCCCGCGTAGACGCGACTGAATGTTTTCTTCCGTTAAGTCAGGCTTCATCCCCTCAAAGAGTGGACCCAAAGCCTCGGTCACAGCGGCACGAGGTCCCGCGATCGGGACATAGTCATACCGAACGCCCAGACGTTTCGCGATGTCCTCTGCGTCATCAAGAGAACCTTGGGACGTGTACTCGGACGGTAGCATGATGCAACGAACATTTTCTTTGCCCAGCGCATCGACGGCAATTGTAGCAACGAGCGCCGAGTCGATACCGCCGGAAAGGCCAAGAAGAACCTTTTTGAAACCCGTTTTGCCAAGGTAATCACGAAGGGTCAGCACCATCGCGTGATAATCTTGTTCCCACTCACTGGGATAGGTGGCTTTGGCCCCTTCTTTGGCAACCCAGCCTTCTTCCGTATGAGTAAAGTCCACATGGGCCAGCATCTCTTCGAACACGGGGAGTTGAACAGCCAGCTTGCCGCCTCGGTTCAACACGAACGAACCACCGTCAAAAGCCTGATCGTCCTGACCGCCGACCATATTCACATAAACCATAGGCACGTCGTTCTCAACGACACGGGCAACCATGTGGTTCATGCGACGGTCGAACTTGTTGCGGTAGTAGGGTGAACCGTTCGGCACGACGAGAAGCTCAGCACCGCTTTCACACATGGCTTCGGCCACATCAGGGAACCAAGCGTCTTCGCAAATCGGAGAGCCGATGCGGAGAGGGCCAGCATCATACGGCCCCTGAATTGCGCCTCGATTAAACTGACGAACTTCGTCAAAGACATTATAGTTCGGAAGGAAATGCTTGAGCTGTCGCGCGACGACCTTGCCACCTTTGCAGATGTGATACGCGTTATAAAGACGCCCATTTTCGGTAAAAGGTCCGCCGATGGCAAGAATGGGCCCATCTGCGCATTCCGTGGCCAAAGCTTCGATCCGAGCCATCGCAGCTAGGTGAAACGCTGGTTTCATCACCAAGTCTTGGGTCGAGTAGCCTGCGATAAACATCTCAGGAAAGGCGATCATGTCAGCGCCAGCGTCTCTTGACTCCTGCCAAGCAGCGCGCGCCTTTGCAGCGTTCCCCTCAAGATCACCCACGGCAGGGTTGAGCTGGGCCAGAGTAATGCGGAAGGTCTCGGTCATCGGTATCCTACAAACTTGATCGCAAAACCTTTACCAGATTAAAGGGCGAGGAAAAGCCGATTGAATACCTTGGGCGTTGTCTCATGTCAGTCGGTGCACTAGTCTTGCGCAGCAAATGTATGGAATTTCTTAATATGACTCGTAATCGGGCAGTTTTGGGCAAGCTAACCGCAACTCTGGTGTCCACCGTTCTCCTTGCGACACCACTTGCCGCGCAAAGCGTGCAGACAAAGCAGTATGAAGACGGCGGCGTCTATGAAGGCGAATTCCTGAACGGTAAGCAACACGGCACCGGAACCTACCGCCTCCCCAACGGCTATGAATATGTCGGAACTTGGGTCGAAGGCGAAATCCGCGGGCAAGGCAAAGCCGTTTTCCCGAATGGCTCTGTCTATGAAGGTGAATTTGCTGCGGGCAAGCCCAGCGGCACCGGCAAAATTACTTTTGCCGATGGCGGCACCTATGAGGGTGACTGGGTTGACGGCAACATTACCGGCCAAGGCATAGCAACATACGCCAATGGCATCACTTATAAGGGTGAATTCCGCAACGCGATGCACCACGGCATAGGCACGATGTCTGCTCCGTCCGGATATGCCTATACCGGCCCATGGGTGAACGGTGTCAAAGAAGGTCAGGGCAAAATCACTTATCCAGACGGCGCTGTCTATGAAGGAATGCTCGCGAATGATGAGCGTGAGGGCCAAGGCACCCTGACAATGGCAGATGGCCTGATTTACGAGGGCACATGGGTCAGCGGGCAGATTGAAGGCAAGGGTCGCCTCGTTCAGTCCAACGGTGACGTTTATGATGGTGACCTCGTAGCTGGACGCCGCGAAGGTTCAGGCGTTGTGACCTACGCGAACGGCGACACTTATAGCGGCGGCTTCAAAGATGACCGCCGCCATGGTCAAGGTACCTTCACCGGCACTGATGGATACATCTATATCGGCGCTTGGAACGAGGGTCGCATCGAAGGTCAGGGCCAAGTCACCTATCCAGACAGTTCAGTTTACGCAGGTACATTTGTCGACGGGCTTGCCAATGGATTAGGCAAAATCACCTATCCGGACGGCGCAACCTATGATGGGGAATGGCAAAACGGGGTGATCAACGGCTTCGGCACTGCGACCTATCCGAATGGGCTTACCTATGTGGGCGAGTTCTTGAACGCCAAGAACCATGGCACCGGCAAAATGACATACCCTGACGGCTATTCCTATGACGGTGCATGGGAAAACGGCCAACGTTCGGGAGCGGGCATCGCAACCTATGCAGATGGCACTGTCTATGAGGGGGATTTCCTGAATGGTCAGCGCCACGGCACAGGCACCATGACGATGCCAGACGGATTTACCTATGCTGGCGCATGGGAAAACGGTGAAATCTCGGGGCTCGGCAAAGCAACTTACGCCAATGGTGACGTCTATGAGGGTCAGTTCCGCTCTGGTCGACGCCAAGGCAGCGGGACCATGGTTTATGCATCGGGCGAAACGACTTCAGGCAACTGGGAAGACGGTGCACTGGTGACGCAAAATGCGGCTCAGCCCGCGGGCGCGACGACCGAGGCCATCGAAGAGGCCCCAATCGCCGAAGAAGCCCCAGCGACCACCACCGAATAGCATCACCATTCGATACTTGCCCCCGCGTAGTCATAAAATCCGCCAGACATGTCCGGCGTTGCAGACTTGATAACCGAGATGAGGTTGCTTGCAGCGACCTCTGCTGGAACTGTCGAAAGGCGGCCTGCGTAATCTCGCGTGAAAGCGGTCGCGACCGTACCCGGGTGCAGGGCGAGTATCGTAGCTTCTTTGTGGGTTCGCTTCAGCTCGATCGCTGCACCTTTTACGAGTTGATTGAGCGCAGCCTTGGAAGCCCGATACGAATGCCAACCCCCGATAGTGTTATCGCCGATCGAACCAACACGCGCTGACAGAACAGCCACGACAGACGGTTGGTCTTTTGCAAGGAAACGCGAGAGATGTCTGAGGACAAGCGCAGGGCCGATGGTATTTACCGCAAAGACTTCGGCCATATGTGCAGGATCAATCGCTGCTAACGACTTCTCTGGTTTCAACCCATTTGGTGCGAGAACTCCCAAGGCCACAATGACACGGGTAAAAGGTCCTTCAATCGCAGCGAGGAGATCCTCGGCACGTTCAGGTCGCAAAACGTCGAACCCATGCTCACTTCGCGACAAACCGACAACTTCGCCCGAAAGCGCCTGTTCAATTGCGGCTCCAATGCCGCCAGATGCGCCTATGATAAGTGTTCTCTCCATGCGAAGCGAACTAGAGCGCTACACCGCAAAATCCATCATCTTCGACCAGCCATAACCAATTTCCGTTCAGATCGTGCAAAAGAGGTCTTTTCCTCAGAAGAATCGTGCGTATAGTCGCCACCATGACCAGTAACGCACATATCACCTCTGTTGCCCGCCCACGCGGTGCACTGCGTTCGCTTGGTCTACTTCTCCTTAGCCGCCTCTGAGCGTGCCTTTCGGCGCGACCGCTCAGAGGGGTTTCAGCGCCGGATAGACAAGCTAAGGATAGAAAAGGATCATCCAAATGACCAAAGACCGCGTGTTGATTTTTGACACCACCTTGCGTGACGGCGAGCAATCTCCCGGCGCCACCATGACCCATGACGAAAAGCTCGAGATTGCCGAACTTCTCGACGATATGGGTGTAGACATCATCGAAGCAGGCTTCCCGATTGCCTCCGAAGGTGACTTCCGCGCTGTAAACGAAATCGCCAAGCGCTCCAAGAACTCGACCATCTGTGGTCTTGCTCGCGCGAACTTCAAGGATATTGAACGCTGTGCCGAGGCGATCCGGCCCGCAGGCTCTGGCCGTATCCATACCTTTATTGGCACTTCACCGCTCCACCGCGCCATCCCGAACCTCACCATGGACGAAATGGCAGATCGCATCCACGAGACCGTGACCCATGCGCGCAACCTGTGCGACAATGTTCAATGGTCGCCTATGGATGCAACGCGGACAGAGTGGGACTATCTCTGCCGCGTAATCGAAATCGCGATCAAAGCAGGCGCAACGACGATCAACATCCCCGATACCGTTGGTTATACAGCCCCTGTCGAAAGCGCCGATCTCATCAAACGTTTGATCGAGACTGTGCCCGGTGCGGACGAAGTGATCTTTGCGACCCACTGCCACAATGACCTTGGCATGGCGACAGCGAACGCCCTTGCCGCTGTTGCGGGCGGCGCACGCCAGATCGAATGCACTGTGAACGGTTTGGGCGAGCGCGCCGGAAACACCGCTCTTGAAGAAGTGGTCATGGCGCTCAAGGTGCGCGGCGACATCATGCCGTTCTACACCAATGTCGAAACGACCAAGCTCATGAACATCTCGCACCGCGTTGCGACCGCTGCGGGCTTCCCTGTTCAGTTCAATAAAGCCATCGTCGGCAAGAACGCTTTCTCGCACGAGTCAGGCATTCACCAAGACGGCATGCTCAAGAACAAAGAGACCTTTGAGATCATGCGTCCCGAGGACGTAGGCTTGGCGGGAACCTCGCTCCCCTTGGGCAAGCACTCGGGCCGCGCAGCACTTCGCGCCAAGCTTGACAGCCTCGGTCATTCGATGGCGGACAACCAGCTCAACGATCTTTTCGTGCGCTTCAAAGATTTGGCAGACCGCAAGAAAGAAGTCTTTGATGACGACATCCTTGCTCTTGTGAACCAAAACG
>JAYPUF010000086.1:0-6705 GCA_038133925.1 Marivivens sp.
TCGCAGGCAATGAAAGTTCAGTTGGAATTCGCATGACAATCTCTGCTGCCATTTCTGCGATAGCCGAGCTTCTTGGCGATCGTCTCAGCACATCGCGCCCCGTTCTAGATCAGCACGGCCAGAACGAAACCTACTATCCGCATACCCCTCCGGACGCCGTCGCATTCCCCGAAACGACCGAGGAAGTCTCGGCCATCGTTAAGATTTGCAACGACGAAAGATGCCCCATCGTGGCCTATGGTGCTGCGTCGTCACTCGAAGGCCAGCACCTGAATACCCAAGGCGGGATTTGCCTCGACATGTCCCTTATGAACAAAATCCTAAAGGTCTCGCCCGAAGATCTTTTGGCCGTCGTTCAGCCTGGTATCACCCGAATTGCGCTGAATACCGACCTTCGCGCAACTGGACTGATGTTCCCTGTTGATCCGGGTGCTGACGCCTCCATTGGCGGTATGACCGCGACCCGCGCCTCTGGTACGACCGCAGTCCGCTATGGCACGATGCGCGAAAACATCCTCGCGCTCGAGGCTGTCATGGCCGACGGAACGATCATCAGAACAGGCACCGAAGCCCGCAAATCCTCAACCGGTTATGACCTCACGCACCTGCTTATCGGCTCCGAAGGCACCCTTGGGATCATCACCGAACTGACGCTCAAGCTTCAGGGCATCCCCGAAGCGATATCTTCGGCCACCTGCCGTTTCGAAAGCGTCGAGGATGCAGTGAACTGCGTGATCCTCACAATCCAGTCGGGTCTTCCGATGGCAAGGATCGAGCTTTTGGACGAGATGATGGTCAAAGGCTTCAACGCCTATGCCAAAGCAGGCCTTCCCGAAGTGCCACATATCTTTGCTGAATTCCATGGCACCCCTGCGAGCGTTGCTGAACAGGCTGAAACCTTTGGCGACATTGCCGCCGAATTCGGTGCGACGGGCTGGAAAACGGCTGATACCGCCGAAGAACGCAACGCGCTTTGGGCGATGCGGCACAAGGCGCACTATGCCTCTGCCGCGTTGGGCAATGGTAAACATCTCTGGCCGACGGACGTTTGTGTGCCGATTTCAAAACTGGCCGAAGCCGTGCTTCAGGCCCAAAAAGACGCCGTTGATCTTGGCCTCACCAGTACGATCGTTGGCCACGTTGGGGACGGCAATTTCCACGCTGGCATCAGCGTCGATCCGAATGATCCCGAGGAAATGGAACGCGCCGAGCAGTTCACCAAAGCTCTTGCGATGACGGCTCTTCGCCTCGGCGGCACGGTCAGCGGCGAGCATGGCATCGGCCTTGGGAAGCAGAAATTCATGGACATCGAACATGGCCCCGCGGTCGCCTATATGCGTGCGATCAAAAAGGCCTTCGATCCAAATAACATATTGAATCCGGGCAAGCTTTTACCGCCTGAAACCTAAAAGAGAGGGCGCGGCGACCCGCGTCAGGAGGACAAAATGAACATTCTGATTATCGGTGGCGGCGGTGTCGTTGGCCAAAAACTAGGCCGCAAACTTGTCGAGCGCGGCACGCTTCGCGGCAAAGATATTTCCAAGATCACATTGGCCGACATTGTCGATCCCGCGATGATAGAAGGCGCGTCTTTTGCGATTGAAACCACCACCTGTGACATCTCCGATGCCGCATCCGTGGCCAAGGCCGTGACTGCGGAAACGGACGTTATCTATCTCCTCGCTGCGATCGTTTCGGCGCATGCCGAGCAGGATTTTGATGCGGGCTACTCGATCAACATGATGGGCACCCTCAACGTGCTCAACCGCTGCCGCGAGCTTGGCACGAAACCAGTAGTTGTCTTTACCTCGTCCATCGCGGTTTACGGCGGCGAAGTTCCTGATCCGATCATTGATCACACCTTCCTCAATCCACAGACGTCTTATGGCGCACAAAAAGCCATTGGCGAGCTCCTCATCAATGACTTCTCGCGCAAGGGCTTTGTGGATGGGCGCGGCTTCCGTCTCCCGACCATTTCCGTCCGTCCGGGTAAGCCGAACCGTGCGGCCTCGTCCTTTATGTCCTCGATCCTGCGCGAGCCGCTTAACGGCCAAGAGGCCGTTTGCCCCGTGGACGACGATTACCTTCATTACTACCTCTCGCCGCGCAAATGCGTCGAAAACCTGATCAAAGGCGCTGAGATCCCCGCCGAAGATCTGGGTATGAACCGTTGCATGATGATGCCGGGTCGCATGTGGTCAATCCGCCAGCTCGTGGATGCGATGACCGCTGTTGCAGGACCAGAGCCGGCCAAGCTGATCCGCTGGGAAGCACAGCCCGAAATCAAGGAAATCGTCAAAGGCTGGCGCTTCGATCTTCGCCCTGAAAAGGCGATCAAGCTTGGCCTCACGGCGGACGAAAGCTTCGAGGATAACATCCGTTACTATCTCGAAGACGACAAACCCAAAGCCTAACAAAAAAAGCCCCCGACATCGGGGGCTTTTTCTTTGTTTCATTGGTTTAGTTGACCGCCGTCAATAGCGGCTTGCCTGCGTGGAAGGCTGCAACGTTGTCGCGCTGAAGCTGTCCCATCGCGGCGCGGGTCTCAACCGTTCCAGAACCTTGGTGCGGCTGGATCACAACATTCGGCAGATCATAAAAACGCGGGTCAATGTTTGGTTCGTTCAGGAAAACATCAAGCCCAGCGCCTGCGATCTTTCCCTGTTCAAGCGCATCAAGTAGCGCCGCTTCGTCAATGGTCGTGCCGCGCGAAATGTTCACGATGACACCGCGAGGGCCAAGCGCTTCGATCATCTCTTTGGTTACAAACTTCTCGGTGCTCGCACCGCCAACAAGTGCCACAACAAGAACGTCCACAGCCTTTGCCAGTTCGACAGGGTCAGAATGATAGGTCCAACCTGGGGTCTCTTTTTCGCTGCGGGCATAGTAATGCAGGTCCATCTTGAACGCCGCCAATCGGTCGGCGATCTCGCGACCGATACGGCCAAGCCCGACGATACCAACGGTGCTGCCTGACGCTTTGCGGTTCAGGCGGTATTCGCCCTTGGATTTCCAGTTGCCCGAACGCGCCCAAGCCGAGGCATGCTCCATCTCGCGCATCTGCATCAGCAGCATCGCAACAGCAATATCGGCAACGTCATCATTCAGAACATCAGGCGTGTTGGTGACTTTGATGCCGCGCGCGTTTGCAGCGTTCACGTCGATCGCATCATAGCCGACACCGAAATTCGCAACGATCCCAAGGTTAGGTAGCCTATCCATTTCGGCCGCGCCAAAGGGTGCATGACCTTTATATGTCACAGCCTTGATCCCAGCGCGGACATCTTCAGCCAGTCCAGCAAGATCAGAAGGGCCTGCAATGAACACAGGGTCAAAACCCGCTTTCAGAGCGGTCAGGTCATTTTCGGCATAGGAGCCAATGGAAAGGGTCGCGGACATAAAAACTCCTCCGAAGTTGCAGCATTCGTCCAAGCACACCTAGGCGATATTCGCCATTGTGCCGAGTCAAATTTGGTATACCATCTTGCCAGAAACCTACACAGCTTAGGGATACGCGCAAGAGGACAGGGAAGAGATTCTTTAGGCACCATTGGAGAAGTGCTTAGTAGAACTTCATTTTTTCCCTCGGTGCAGGTCCCTATTGTTGAGGTATCCTGAGGGGGAGGAATTTATGAATCTTTGGTTGGCTGGTGCCGTGATGGGACTCTTGGGGACTGTCGCGATGGACCTGTGGGCGATCTTTTTGAACCGCACGTTTGATGTTCCGGCGCCGAATTGGCGCAATGTGGGTCGTTGGGTGAACCATCTGGGCCGTGGGCGTGTGTTCCACGATGACATCGGAGCAGCAGACGTCACTGCGAATGAACCCGCTGCGGGCTGGGCGCTTCATTATGGCGTGGGTATTGCCTATGGGATCATCTTTGCCGTTGCAGCTGGGGCTGCTTGGTTTGCTGATCCGGAACTCATCCCGCTTATGGTTTTTGCTTGGATCACCATCGCTGCGGGCTGGTTTCTACTTCACCCAGGTCTGGGCCTTGGTTGGGCGCTGAGCAAAACGGCTACCCCTTGGAAGGGCCGCGCGATGGGCCTCGTCGCTCATACGGTCTTTGGGCTTGGGATGTGGATTGGCGCACTCTTGATGATTGCAGCGGTATAGGAGGCCGAAATGAACGCTTATGACCTAAACGGCCAAGTCGCTGTTATTACCGGCGGCGCACAAGGCATTGGTCGCGCCGTTGCCGAACGCATGCTCGCCTCGGGTGCCAAGGTCGCCATTTGGGACCGTGACGCCGCACTTGCCGAAAAGACCGCGTCCGAGCTTGGCCCCAATGCCCGCGCTTACGCTCTCGATGTGCGCGATCTAGGCCAAGTCACTGACACCGCGAACCGCACCGCAGCTGACCACGGTCGCATCGACGTGCTCGTCGCCAGTGCAGGCATCGCTGGCCCCAACCACAAAATCACCGATTATCCCGCCGAGGATTGGCAGGCGATCATAGACATCAACCTCACGGGCATCTTCAACACCTGCAAGGCGATCCTCCCGCACATGGTAAGCGGCGGCTATGGCCGCGTGGTGAATATTGCCTCCGTCGCAGGCAAAGAGGGCAACCCCGGCGCTGGCCCATACTCGGCGTCCAAAGCAGGCGTCATCGCCCTCACCAAATCTTTGGGCAAAGAGCACGCGGGTCAGGATATCGCAGTAAATTGCGTGACCCCCGCTGCTGCCCGAACCGCCATTTTCGATCAAATGAGCCAAGAGCACATTGACTTCATGCTTTCGAAAATCCCCCGTGCGCGCTTCCTTGAAACGAACGAGGCCGCCGAAATGATCACTTGGCTTTGTACCAAAGCGAATTCCTTCGCCACTGGGGCGGTCTTTGACCTCTCAGGCGGTCGAGCAACCTATTAACCCAGAGGTTTACATGACCCAAAAAGTCGCTCTCGTGACTGGCGCCGCGCGCGGCATCGGTCTTTCTGCAACCAAGATCTTTATCGAAGACGGCTGGAAAGTCGCGATGATTGACCGTGATGCGGACGAGCTGAACAGCGCCGTAGCAGATCTTTCGGAAGCAAAGCCGTTTGCCTATGACGTTTCGATCCCCGAGCAAGTGGATGCGATGATCGCTGCCGTCCTCGCGCAATTCGGTCGCATCGACGCAGTGGTGAACAACGCAGGCGTTGCCGATTTCGGCCCCATCGAAGGCACCACCTTCGAGCGCTGGCGCCGTATCATGGACACAAACCTTGATGGCGTCTTCCTCGTGTCCCAAGCCGCGACCCCCGCGCTCAAAGAAACTAAAGGCTCTATCGTGAACATCGGGTCCATCTCGGGCCTGCGCGCCTCGACCCTGCGTGTGGCCTATGGCACCTCCAAGGCCGCCGTCATCCAGCTGACCAAACAACAGGCCGCCGAGCTTGGTGAATACGGAATTCGGGCAAACTGCGTCTGTCCGGGCCCCGTGAAAACCAAGTTGTCCATCGCCGTTCATAGCCCCGAGATTATCGCAGCCTATCATGATGCAATCCCGCTCAACCGCTATGGCTCCGAGCGCGAGATTGCGGACGTCATTTGCTTCCTCTGTTCCGACAAAGCGTCCTATGTAACGGGCCAGATCATCGCGAGCGATGGCGGTTTTGAAAGCACAGGCGTGGGTCTTCCTGCTCTGCGCGTCTAAGATCTTAGCCCTGCGCTGGGACACTGGCGCGGGTTTTCCTTCTGTGCATTTCGCGGGTGACAATCCCGCCTGAATGGTAAAAGCTGGCGCGAATTTTAGAGAGAGCGGCACATATCCGCTCTTGGGAAGAGGATAAAATGACTTCGAATATTCCTTCGTTTTCGCACCTTTCAAATGCGCCATTCAATCTTGATGCCGCCTCGCTCGAATGGGTAAAAAGTGCATATAATGACCTTCAATGTGACTTGAATGTCAAATTAGCACAGCTTTTTATCATTGGCCTTCATGGTCCCGCGCACCTTTGGGCCGACGAGATCAAGCGTCTGCGACCGGGCGGCGTCACCCGTTTCTTTGCTTCGAGTGCAGAAGAGGAGATGACGCTTCTCGACACGCTTCAGGATCAGGCCGACATCCCGATGTTCGTCTCTGCCGATCTCGAAGGCTCTCGCATGTCTTTTACCTTCGGCGCTCAGGTTCCGAACCCTCTTGCGCTTGCCGCCGTCGATGACACCGATCTCACGCGTCGCGTTTATAATGTCCTCGCGGACGAGGCGGTGGCCGTTGGTGCCAACTGGTCCTTTACGCCCGTTGTGGACATTAACGCAGCCTTCCGCTCCGCCATCGTCGCCACGCGCGGGTTCGGCTCTGATCCGGACCTCGTGGGCCGACACGCGATGACCCAAGTTGATGTGCTTCAGGACAAAGGCATTGCCGCCTGTCTCAAACATTGGCCGGGTGAAGGCTATGACGACCGCGATCAGCACCTCGTCACCACGGTGAACCCGCTTTCGGTCGAAGAATGGAACGCGACCTTTGGCAAGCTTTATCGCGACGGCATCGAGCGCGGTGTCCTGTCGGTTATGTCTGCGCATATCGCGCTTCCGTCTTATGTCCGCTCGGTCAAACCTGACGCGACTGTGGAAGAGGCCTATTGCCCTGCGTCGCTCTCGCCGATCCTCACGCAAAAGCTCCTCCGCGAAGAGCTTGGCTTTAACGGTCTCATCATTTCGGACGCCTCGGAAATGGCGGGCGCGACTTCGGTGATGGAGGCCCGCGCCGCCAAGGT
>JAYPUF010000086.1:6805-9698 GCA_038133925.1 Marivivens sp.
ACGCCTCGGAAATGGCGGGCGCGACTTCGGTGATGGAGGCCCGCGCCGCCAAGGTCCAGATGCTCCGAGCAGGCTGTGACATCGTGCTTTTCACGGGCGATATGCTCGCGGATATCGATGCGATCAAAGCGGCCCTCGCTGATGGATCGCTAAGCCACGACCGCATCAATGATGCGCTGATCCGTGTCCTCGGTCTCAAGGCCGCGCTCAGGCTTCACCGTGCCGAACGCAAACCCATTGCAGAGCGCCTCAAGGCCCTTGCCACCTCCGAGTCTCTCGCCATCGCAGAAGAAGCCTTTGCCCGTGCGCCGACTTTGGTCAAAGACGTGAACGACCTCTTCCCGATCACGCCTGCAAGCCACAAACGTATTCTTATCCTGAGCACTGGCATCGTCTCGCCCATTCATCCTCAGCCGATCCCGCTTGCGCTGCCCGAGATGATGCGCGACCGCGGGTTTGATGTGACGATCTATGAAAAGGGCACGCCCTATGAGCCAGAGAAATTCGACCTCGTGCTCTATGTCATGGCGGAAGAAACGCTTCTGACTCGTAGCCACATCTTCCTCGATTGGGCACGGCTGATGGGCGACTTCCGTTTCTCGATGAAGCGCAGTTGGCCGACGACCCCGACCGCTCTCGTGTCCTTTGGCTTCCCCTATTACCTCTATGATGCGCCTCGCATGCCTGCGGTGATCAACGCCTATTGCACCTCGGACGAGATGCAAAAGGCCGCGCTCGATTGCATGACGGGCGATGCGCCCTTTAACCCGCTCAGCCCCGTTGATGCCTTCTGCGGGCAAGAGGACGCGACCATCTAAAACAAAAAAGCCCCACCAACTGGCGGGGCTTTTTTTGATATGCCGTGCGACTTAGACAGCCAATTCCTGCGCCGTAATTTGGACGGTCACGCGGGACTTGATGTCTTCGGCGGATGTGCCGATGCGCAGCTCATACTCGCCCGCAGCAACGATCCACTTTTGACCTTCAACGTCAAAATAGGCGAAGTCACGCGGCTTGAGCTTCATCTCGGCCACAGCCGAAGCGCCCGCCGCAAGCATCACCTTTTTGAAGGCCTTGAGCTCTGCAATCGGACGATCAACTGGTGCGGCCTTGGGCGCAACATAAAGCTGAACCACTTCGCTTCCCTCACGTGCGCCCGTGTTCGTCACGCCAACCTTGACCTTCCCTACACCGTCCGCGCCAACACTGACCTCGGGCGCGCCGAGCTCAAAGCTGGTATAGCTGAGGCCAAAGCCAAAGGGGAAAAGCGGCTTGATGCCGGTCTTTTCATGGTGGCGATAGCCGATCTCAAGCTTTTCGCGATATTCCACGCGGCCATTCAGACCTGGATACACGCCATCATCGGTGCCGTTAAACGTCGGCGCATCGTCGAGCTTCACAGGGAAGCTCTGCGGAAGCTTGCCACCCGGAGTCCGCGCACCCGTGATGACATCGGCAATCGCGTGCCCTGCTTCCTGACCCGCGTACCAGCACTGAAGAACGGCATCGACCTTATCGAGCCAAGGCATCTCGACGGGTCCGCCCGTCTGGAGAAGCACGACCGTCTTCTTTGCCTTTGCCGCAATGGCCTCGACCAATGCGTTCTGGTTCCCCGGAAGGTTCATGTTGGGAAGATCCCAGCCTTCGGTGTCCCATTCCGCCGAACGACCCACGCAGACCACAGCCACATCGGCAGCCGCAGCTAGCTCGACAGCTTCCGCGATTTCCTTGTCGCCAAGAACGCGGTCCACGCCGACCTGATAGGCATGGAAATGAAGATCAAATGTCGGCTTTGTCGCGAATTCAAAGGTCACTTCGACCTCTTCGTCCGCATGCAATTCGATGTCATACTCGATCGGGTCACAGCCCTCTTCGAAGAATGACGAACCACGCACCCAGCTATCCCATGCCTCAATCACTTCTTCCCCATTGAGAAGAAGGCGACCCTTGCCAGTGCAGTTCATGCCAAAGCGCCAAGTCCCTGCTTGATCGGCTTTGAATGCCCCGCGCACGCGGCAAGAGTGGTTCTTTGCGTCGATCCCTTCGGGCGCATCCATAAAGAAGTATTGGAAGTGCTCCAACGTATCGACAAGAACTGGCTCGCCGCTCAGGGTATCGTTTGCGAACCATTCTCGGGTGAATTTGCCATTCAGATTCGGTTGGAAGCGGTTGTTCGTCACGCCCTGAGAGAAGCTCACGCGGTTTTCGCCCAGCGCTTCGGTCATGCCAGCAAAGGCCGAAACCTGACGATAGGCATTAAGCTGAGCCGAGCCGCCGCCCATCGAACGCGGCGCATTGGCGTTGGGGCCAACCATCGCAATGGTCGCATCCGCTGCGACAGGAAGAACCGCGCCTTCGTTCTTGAGAAGAACCGCCGACTGGACCCCGCCTTCGCGGATCACAGCGCGCGTGCTGTCGCGCTCGTTCTCGACCTCGACCCGTTCGGCCATGTTGTGAAGATCACCCGTGCGCTCCAATAGACGCAGAACGTTCAAAGCCGCCGCACGGATCAATTCCGCAGGTACAAGCCCATCTTGAACAGCTTTGAGCAGCTTCTCACCACGTGAGATTGCAGGTCCGGGCATCTCGAGGCTCAGGCCCGAGTTCGCACCCTCAACTGTCGAGCGTAGCCCGAACCAATCGGACATCGACAAACCTTCAAAGCCCCAGTCTTCGCGGAGCACTTTGGTCAAAAGCCACTGGTTGTCGGCAGCGTATGTGCCATTGATCTTGTTATAGGACGACATAATCGCCCAAGACCCAGCCTCTTTGATCGCCCGCTCGAACGGCACAAGGTAGAGCTCGCGCAGCGTCCGCTCGTCCACATCAGACGAGTTTACAGTGCGGCGGATTTCGCTCTCGTTCGCAGCAAAGTGCTTGAGCGTGGCAGCCA